>JAZQMH010000166.1:0-3846 GCA_045543255.1 Vescimonas sp. | reverse complement strand
GACGGCGCTTACATCGAGACCGTCGTGGCTGAGACCTACGCCATCAACTACCCCGAGCTGGCCATCGTGCTGGATGTCCCCTATGAGGATGCTGAGGGTTCCGCTGTTGGCGTCTCCAAGGGCAACACCGCTCTGCTGGATGGCGTGAACGCCGCTATCGCCGCCGCTCTGGCTGACGGCAGCATGGATAAGTTCGTGGCCGAGGCCAACGAGCAGGCAGTGGGCAACATCTACGAGGGTCTGCTGGAGGGCTAATTCCCCAACATACAAACGAATTCTCCCCAGTGAACCTCACTGGGGAGAATTTCCCATGAAAGGAGAAAAACCACATGCTGTCTGCACAGGGCTTTGCCGCTACTTTCAAATACCTGTCCATGTTCCGCGACGGCCTCATCTGCACCATTTCTCTGTCTGCGCTGACCGTTATCTTCGGTTTCGTGCTGGCACTGATCTTGGCTATGATCCGTCTTTCCAATTTCAACGTTTTTCGCTTCCTCTCTACTTATACCCAGCGTAAGCTGCTGCAGCGCGGCGGTTTTGTGCTGGCACTGAGCCGCTTCAATCCCCTCAGTTTCCTTGCCAATGTCTACGTTGAGGTGTTCCGCGCCACCCCCATGCTGGTGCAGCTGTTCATTATCTACTACATCATCTTCGCAGGTATCGACCTGCCCAACTTCAAGCTCTTCGGCTTCATCCGCTTCGACCGTTTCCTCCCCGGCGTGGTGGCCCTGTCTTTGAACTCCGGTGCTTACCTCTCTGAGATCATCCGCTCCGGTATCCAGTCCATCGACGGCGGTCAAACGGAGGCAGCACGTTCTCTCGGTATGTCCCAGCTGCAGAATATGCGCTTCATCATTCTGCCTCAGGCCATCAAGAACATCCTCCCCGCCATCGCCAACGAGTTCGTTACCATCATTAAGGAATCCTCTATCTGCTACACCATCGGTGTGCAGGAGATCATGTACGCCGTTGCCTCCGTCAAGGGCGCTACCTTCTCTATCGCCGAGCCTCTGATCGTGGCTACCTGCGTGTACTTCTGCCTCACCTTCCCCACCTCCAAGATCATCGCCCACTTCGAGCGCAAGATGAGCGCAGGTGACAAGCGCAACGGCGCTGAGGCCATCAACAAGAAGCACGCACGCAAGGCCAAGATGACCAAGGTGTAAGAAAGGAGGACAACGATGAGTACTTTGATTTCTGTCAATAATCTGAAAAAGCATTATAACAAGGGCGCTATTAAGGCTCTTGACGGCGTTACCGTTGACATCAACAAAGGTGACGTGATGGTGGTCATCGGCCCCTCCGGCTCCGGTAAGTCCACCTTCCTCCGCTCCCTCAACCTGCTGGAAGAGCCCACCGACGGCGACATCATCTTCAACGGTGTGGACATCACCAAGAAAAAGAGCGTGGTCACCAAGGCCGACGGCACCAAGGTAAAGACCAAGGTCAACATCGACAAGCACCGTCAGAAGATGGGCATGGTGTTCCAGCACTTTAACCTCTTCCCCCACAAGACCATTATGGACAACATGACCCTCGCCCCCATTCAGGTCAAACACATGAAGAAGGACGAGGCTGAGGCCAAGGCCATGAAGCTTCTCGAGCGCGTGGGTCTCGGCGACCGTGCCAACGCCTACCCCATCCAGCTCTCCGGCGGTCAGAAACAGCGTATCGCCATTGTCCGCGCCCTCATGATGGAGCCGGAAGTGATGCTCTTTGATGAGCCCACCTCCGCTCTCGACCCCGAGATGGTGGGCGAAGTGCTGGAAGTTATGAAGGAGCTGGCTGAGGACGGCATGACCATGGTGGTGGTCACCCATGAGATGGGCTTCGCCAAGGAAGTGGGCAACCGCGTGTTGTTCATGGCTGACGGCAAGCTCATGGAGGAGGGCAGCCCCGACGAGCTGTTCAATAACCCCCAGTGTGACCGTTTGAAGGACTTCCTCAGCAAGGTGCTGATCTGATTAGGAGTTCATATTATGACAAAACAGGATCTCTATTCCCTGCTGCAGGGGCGCATGAGTGACCTCACAGCCCTCTCTGACAGCATTTGGGGCTTTGCCGAGTTATCTCTGCAGGAGTATCGCTCCGCTGCTTGCTTGGCAGACTTTTTGGAAAACGAGGGCTTTACCGTAGAGCGCGGCATCGCCGGTATCGAGACCGCTTTCTGCGCCTCTTTCGGCAGCGGCAAGCCCGTCATCGGTCTCCTTGCCGAGTACGATGCCCTTGACGGTCTCCAGCAGGAGGCAGGTGCTATGTATCCCTGCGGCAGCGGCGGCTGCGGTCACGGCTGCGGTCACCATCTGCTGGGTGTCGGCTCTGTAGGCGCTGCACTGGCTGTGAAGGCCTACCTCGAGGAGAAGGGCGCGGGCTGCGGCACGGTGGAGCTGTACGGTTGCCCCGGTGAAGAGGGCTTGGCCTCCAAGGCCTTTATGGCCCGTGAAAAGCTCTTCGCCCATCTCGACGCCGCTCTTTCCTGGCATCCGGGCGATGAAAACCGCGTCTTTACCGGCAGCAATCAGACCTCTTTGCAGGTGCTCTACACCTTCCACGGTATCGCCTCCCACGCAGCGGAGACCCCCCACATGGGTCGAAGCGCACTGGACGCCGTGGAGCTGATGAACATGGGCGTGCAGTTCCTCCGCGAGCATATGCCCCGTACCGACTCTGTCCACTACGCCATCACCAACACCGGCGGCGTGTCCCCCAACGTGGTGCAGCCCGAGGCGGCTGTCCTCTACATGGTGCGTTCTGATACCGTGCCTCACGCCAAGGATCTCCTCGCCCGCGTGGATAAGATCGCACAGGGCGCAGCATTGATGACGGAGACCACCCTCGCCCGCCGTTTCCTTGACGGTACGGCAGACATCGTCCCCAATGCGGTGCTGGAGCAGCTCCTGTACAACAACTTGCTGGAAGCACCTGCTCCCGTCTATACCGCCGAGGAGCAGCACTACGCCGCCGCCCTCTACGCCACCTATCCCCATTCCGATTCTCCCCAGCCCATCCACGAGGGCGTTGTGCCCTACGTTCACAGCGATGAGCATGAGTACGGCTCTTCCGACGTGGGTGATGTCAGCTGGCTGACCCCCACCTCTCAGATCCTTACGGTCACCTATCCCGCCGGTTCTCCCGGTCACAGCTGGCAGAACGTGGCCATCGGTAAGCACAGCGTGGCACACAAGGGTATGATCTATGCAGCACAGGTACTGGGCTGCACGGTGGTAGATCTGTTTGAAGATCCCACGCTGCTGACCGCCGCCCGTAACGAGTGGCAGCAAAAGACCGCAACCGGCTACACTTGCCCCATTGTGGTCGGCGTTACCCCCTGCATTATCTAACGAAAAAAGACCTGTTCCTACGAACAGGTCTTTTTTATTATGTACTTACTGCTCCTTCAGCCACGCGGGGAACTCGCGGAGCGATCCGTGGGGCATGGTAGCGGGCGTATCGTCACGATTAATGGCACAATCGGTGACAAAATACTGCTTAGGGATCCCTGCACCGCGGGAGGCTTGCATATCCTCCTGCATATCGTTGCCCACCATGAGGATGTCCTCTGCCTTCAAATGCAGCTCGCCCATGATCTCATGGTAATAGGCGGGGTTGGGCTTGCAGAGGGTGGAGTTTTCATAGGTGGTGATGTAATCAAAATCCTCGGCCTTGAGCCCCACCCAGCTGAGTCGGCTCTCCACCGCCGCGCGAGGGAAGATGGGGTTGGTGGACAGCACCACCACATCCGCCCATTCCCGTGCCGCCGCCACGGCAGCGCGGGCAGCCTCACCATCACCGCAGCACACATCCTTCACGCGGTGGAACTCGTTGGCGTAAAACGCATCAAAGGCG
>JAZQMH010000165.1:0-2376 GCA_045543255.1 Vescimonas sp. | reverse complement strand
ACGCCATCCTCGCCTCCGGCACGGTGGCAGTTACCATGGTGGCAGAGGCCGCCGACAAGGATGTCCTCAAGACCTTCGGCTATAAGTCCGGTCGCGTGGCCGATAAGTTCGCAGGCCTCAAGGTGGAGCGCGACGGCAGCGGCAACCCCTATCTCCCCGATGTGGGCGCTGCATGGGTCAGCCTCAAGGTGGTGGAGAAAGTGGTGGTTGGCAACTTCTACCTCTTCGTCTGCGACGCCGTGGAGGGTGAGCTCATTAACGACAGCCGCCTGCTGACCATGGACGAGTTCTTGGCCAAGGGCAAGTTCGCCGCACCTCCCACCGCCTCCGTTGTCCGCACCATGCGCACCGACGAGGGTTGGGTCTGCCCCATCTGCGGCTATCACTATCCCGATGACAATATGCCCGAGGGTTATATCTGCCCCCTGTGCCGCTGCCCCGGCGAGAAATTCGAAAAGAAAAAGGCATAAAGAGAATAAAAAAGAAAGCCCCGAGGGGCTTTCTTTTTTGTAAATTTGTAACCGCTGTTTCGAGAAAAAAGCGACCCCGAGGGGTCGCTTTTTTAGTTAGTCAGAATCAGTTAGACTAAAATTAGTCCTTCTTCTTCAGGACGACAGCGGAACCGGCAGCGGCCATGACGCTCATGCCAACGTACATAGCGATACCAGCGTCGAAGGTCTCAGCGGACTCAACCTTGTCACCAGCGGGGGTGGTAGCAACAGCACCAGTGGGGATGAAGAAGGTGCCGGAAGCGGTGGTAGCGGTGGTGTAAGCAGCGGGAGCCATGCCAGCAACCTGCTTAGCAGTCAGGACATTCCAGGTAGCCTTGCAGGCGGAGCACTTCACGGAAGTGACGGACTTATCAACGGTGCTGTAAGCAGCGTCAACATAGGTGTGAGCCACGGTGCCCACGACGGTGTTGGAATCATAGTTGACGAACTTGCCGTTGTAGATAGCCCAGTCAGCGCCGGTAGCGGCATAGTTCTTGCCATCGACGACAACGTAATCAGCCTTGTAATCACCGCAAACCTGATCGGCAGCATCCTTAGCCTCGACGACAGCGGTAGCAACCTTCTTGGTGGTGGGAGCAACGCCCAGCTTCAGGAAAGCGATGACGGCGCCATCCTTGACCAGCTTGTAGTCAGCAGCAGAAGCATCAACCTCAGCAAAGGAGACGGGAGTGCCATAGATGTCATTAGCGGCATAGGTGGTAGCGGTGTAGGTAACCTCGGTCTTCTCACCGGTGGTGACGGTGACGTTGCCGGTCACGGTCTTGGTGATGTCAACCTTGGAAACGGAAGGAGCGGTGACAACGGCGGTGTTCTCGTAGATCTCATAGCCATCGGTGCCCTTCAGAGTAGTGCTGGTGGTGTCTGCGAAAGCAGTGGTAGCCAGGCCCAGAACCATAACGAGGCTCAGGACGAGAGCAACAATCTTCTTCATTGTTTTTTCCTCCAAAATATTTGATTTGTGTAAATGAACGCGGTTACATCCTTTACGCTACGCATTCTAACAGAGGAAAAATTCAAAGTCAATGGATTTACAGAAGCTGTAATTAACTTGGAACGGAATTGTAACTCTTTTGTAATTTTCGGAAAATTTTGGTAGACAGTCATTCCCGTAGGGAACGCCACATTTATTCACTTTTCACGCTTACTTATCACTTTGAGTAAAAAAAGAAAGCCCTTTCGGGCTTTCTTTTTTTATGCGAAACTTAGTCCTTCTTCTTCAGAACCACAGCGCTGCCGGCAGCAGCCATGATGGACATGCCAACGTACATAGCGATACCTGCGTCGAAGGTCTGAGCAGACTCAACCTTGGTATCGGTAGCACCAGCAGAAACGACAGCAGCGGGGATGAAGTAGGTACCGCTGGCAGTGGTAGCGGTGGTGTAAGAAGCGGGAGCCATGACAGCAACCTGCTTAGCAGTCAGGACATTCCAAGTAACCTTGCAAGCAGTGCACTTCACGGAAGTGACGGACTTATCCTTGGCGCTATAGGTAGCATCAGCATAGGTGTGAGGAACCTTAGCAACCACGGTGTCAGTGTAGCTGACGAACTTGCCGTTCAGAACAGCCCAGTTAGCGCCACCGGCAACGTAGGTCTTGCCATCAATGACATAGCCATTGACGGTGTAGTCGCCGCAGACCTGATCGGCAGCCTTCTTAGCCTCGACGAAAGCGGTAGCAACCTTGGTGGTGGTGGGAACATTACCCACGTCAGCCAGATTGACCATGTAAGCCACGATGGTGTTGCCCTTCACCAGCTTGTAGGTAGCGATAGAAGCATCGACCTCAACGTAAACATTGGTACCATCGGAATAGGTGGTAGCGGTGTAGGTAGTGGTGGTCTTGCCGTCAGCAGTGACAGAGACAT
>JAZQMH010000164.1:0-2997 GCA_045543255.1 Vescimonas sp. | reverse complement strand
TCTACCATCTGCATCGGTATGGCCGCCTCCATGGGCGCATTCCTGCTCTCCAGCGGCGCTAAGGGCAAGCGCATCGCCCTGCCCAACGCCGAGGTGATGATCCACCAGCCCTCCGCCGGTACCCGCGGTAAGGTCACCGACATGGAGATCGATGTGGAGCATTTCCTGAAGATCAAGCAGCGTCTGAACAAGATCTTGTCCGAGAATACCGGCAAGAGCGAGGAGCAGGTGAAGCAGGATTCCGAGCGCGACCGTTGGATGAGCGCCGAAGAGGCCAAGGACTACGGTCTGGTGGATAAGGTCATCTACAAGCGTTGAAATGAGGTAAGCTATGGCGGATAACACCAAAGCAACGAAATCTCTGCGCTGTTCTTTCTGCGGCAAGGAGGAGCATATGGTCCACCGTATGGTGCAGGGCCCCGGCGTACGCATCTGTGATGAGTGCGTGGAGCTGTGTGTCGCCATCTTGGAGGAGGGCTATGCAACGCCCGCTCCTGTGGAAACGGTCGATCAGCTTCCCACGCCCCGTCAGATCAAAGAGGTGCTGGATCAGTATGTCATCGGACAAGAGGAGGCCAAGATCGCCCTTTCCGTGTCGGTGTACAACCACTATAAGCGCGTCTATTTCGGCGGCGGCGACGATGTGGAGCTGCAAAAGAGCAACATTCTGATGATCGGCCCCACCGGCTGCGGCAAAACCCTCTTTGCCCAGACGCTGGCCCGCACCTTGAATGTCCCCTTCGCCATTGCCGATGCCACCACGCTGACCGAGGCCGGTTACGTGGGCGACGACGTGGAGAATATCCTCCTGCGTCTTTTGCAGGCGGCGGACTTCGATGTAGAGCGTGCTGAACACGGCATCATCTATGTGGACGAGATCGATAAGATCGCCCGCAAGAGCGAAAACACCTCTATTACCCGCGACGTGTCCGGCGAGGGTGTACAGCAGGCATTGCTGAAGATCCTGGAAGGCACCGTCGCCAATGTCCCCCCGCAGGGTGGACGCAAACATCCCCATCAGGAATTCATTCAGATCGACACCCGCAACATCCTCTTCATCTGCGGCGGTGCTTGCGATGGCTTGGAGAAGATCATCGAGCGCCGTACCGACCGTAAGGGCATCGGCTTCGATGCCATTGTGGAGAGCAAGGCGCAGCGCGCTGAGGGCGCACTCTTGAAAGAGGTGCAGCCCCACGACCTGCTGAAGTTCGGCATCATCCCCGAACTGGTAGGCCGTCTGCCTGTGATCGCCCCTCTGAGCGGTTTGAGCCGCGCCGACTTGGTGCGTATCCTCACTGAGCCTAAGAATGCGCTGGTGAAGCAGTATCAGAAGTTGCTGGGCTACGATGATGTGGAGCTCATCTTTACCGATGAGGCGCTGGAAGCAGTGGCTGACAAGGCCATCGAGCGCCGTATCGGTGCCCGTGGCCTTCGCGCCGTGCTGGAAGGTGTGCTGACGGAGCTGATGTATGACATCCCCTCCGATCCCTCCATCGAGCGTGTCACCATTACCGCTGAATGTGTCCGCGACGGCGCCGCACCCGAGATCATCCGTGATCCCGAGAAGGCCGAGCGCCGCGTCAAGATCAAGACCGGGAGCAAGGGTAAGAAAAAAGCCCCCGCTTCGGCCTCTTAACAACCGTAACAGCAGGGGAGAGGCATTGCCTCTCCCCATGCCTTTATCCCGCATTCCCCTGAAAAGGAGACCCATTTATGGAACGTATGACTTTGAATACCCCCGTGATCGCCCTTCGCGGCTTAACGGTTTTCCCCGATCTCACCATGAGTTTCGATGTGGAGCGCGAGATCTCCATCTACGCCCTCGACAACGCCATGGACGCAGATCGTATGATTTTCCTTGTCACACAGCGTGACATTGCCACCGCTCTGCCCGAGGAGAAGGATCTTTTCAATATGGGCACGCTGTGCCGCATTTTGCAGATCATCAAGACCTCCGAAACCTCCGTCCGCGTGGTGGTGGAGGGTCAGCAGCGTGGTCGTATCCTGCGCCTGTGGCAGACCAAGCCCTTCCTGCAGGCACAGATCGAGCTGGTAGAGGAGGACTTCCCCGGCAAGCACACCACCCGCGTGGAGGCGCTGATCCGTCAGACCTATGCCATTTTCGGTGCTTACAAGGACTTGGTGGGCAATCTCAGCGATGAGTTTGTCTCCACGGTGCTGGATTGCCGCGACCCCGGCCAATTGGCTGATTTTGTGGCGCAGAATATCAATCTTCGCCACGGTGATCGCCAGCGCGTGCTGGAAGAGCTCCATCCTGTGAAGCGCTTGAAGCTCTTTAACGAGATCCTCGCCCATGAGGTGGATGTCATCTCCCTCGAGGTGGAGATGGAGCAGAAGGTGCGCGCCCGCGTCGCCCGCGTGCAGAAGGACATGATCCTCCGCGAGCAGGTGAAGGTGCTGCAGCACGAACTGGGCGATGACGGCGATGAGGAGCTGCAGGAGTATGCCGAGAAGATCGACAATGCCAAGCTCTCTGACGAAGTCCGCAAAAAGCTCTGCAAGGAGCTGGATCGTCTTGGCAAGCAGCCCTTCGGCAGTGCCGAGGCCTCTGTCATCCGCAACTATCTCGATACCTGCCTCGATATGCCTTGGAATAAGTACACCCGCGACCGCGCCGATGTTGCCAAGGCGCGCGCCATCCTTGACCGCGACCATTTCGGCCTTGAGAAGGTGAAAGAGCGCATTTTGGAGTTTATCGCCGTCCATCAAATTAACCCCGATGCCAAGGGTAAGATCCTCTGCCTCGTTGGCCCTCCCGGCGTTGGTAAGACCTCTATTGCCATCTCCGTGGCCAAGGCCCTTAACCGCAAACTCAGCCGTCTGAGTCTGGGCGGCGTTCATGACGAGGCCGAGATCCGCGGCCACCGCAAGACCTACATAGGTGCCATGCCCGGCCGTTTCATTGAGGGTATCCGTCAGGCAGGCAGCTGTAATCCGCTGCTCCTCTTGGGCGAGATCGGCAAGGTGGGGACCGAC
>JAZQMH010000163.1:0-6068 GCA_045543255.1 Vescimonas sp. | reverse complement strand
CGTATGCTGAACGAGGCTGCTCCCAACGATCAGGTCATCAAGCTCAAGAGCTTGGAGGCCATGCAGAAGATCGCCGACGGCAAGGCCACCAAGATCATCATCCCCAGTGAGATTCAGGGGCTTGCAGGTCTCGCCGCCAGCGCCAAGGCACTCTTGGAGGACGACAAGGCCGAATAAACGAAGAGGGCAGGCGCGAGCCTGCCCTCTTTTGGAAAGGGAGCGTTCACAATGGCAAAAGACAAGCGTTTTGAAAAAGTACACGGAGAAGGTGCGCTGAACTGCACCGAGATCTGGGTAGATACGGAAACAGGCGTGCAGTATTTGTATCACTGCGCCGGAAACAGCGGCGGCATGACCGTGCTGGTAGACGCCGAGGGCAAGCCTTTGCTCTACCGCAAGAGACCCGACGCACCGGAGTATTAATACAAGGAGGAACAACCATGATCATTACCACAACCCCCTCTGTGGAGGGCAAGAGAATCACCAACTATTACGGCATCGTCTTTGGCGAAGTTGTCAACGGCGTGAACTTTGTCCGTGACTTCGCCGCAGGCCTTTCCAACTTCTTCGGTGGCCGCAGCAGCACCTATGAAGAGGAGCTGATGAACGCCCGCCATCAGGCCCTGGCCGAGATGGAGCAGCGCGCCTACAGTCTCGGCGCCAACGCCGTGGTGGGCGTGGATATTGACTATGAGGTGCTGGGTGCCGACAACGGCATGCTGATGGTCACCGCCAGCGGCACCGCCGTATTCGTGGACTGAGAACTCGCATATAGACTACATATAAGGAGGATCATCGATGTATTTTGGAATGAAAAAACGCTGTTTTCACTGCGGCACGGAGATGAAGCTTCACCGCAAGGGCTATGTGGACATCCGCGAAAAAATGTTTGTCCCCACTGAGGTCTGGTCGTACGTGGAGATGTATTACTGTCCCAACTGCCGCCATGTGGACTGGGTGCTGCCCATTACGCCTTTGGAGCAGTTCGAGGCGGAGCAAAAGGCCAAAGAGGAGATGACCTCTGTGGAAAAGTTTGAACATACCTTCCGCGACTACACGGATAAAGAGCTTGAAAAGATCGTGGAGAGCAAGGGCTACGTGGACGACGCCAAAGAAGCGGCGAAGAATCTGCTCCACAAGCGGAAGTTTGGGGAATAACGAATAACGCAAAAAAGAACCGCCAACAAGGCGGTTCTTTTGCTGTCTGATGCTTATTTCAGCACATTTTTCAGTGTGCCGATGCCCTCGATGGTGACCTCCACAGTGTCGCCGCTCTTGAGCCAATTCTTCTTGTCGGCGGGATAGCCCAGCATGACACCCGAGGGCGTACCCGTGAAGATAATGTCGCCCGCCTTCAAGGGCAGACGGGGCATGAGGTAGGCCACCAACTCCTCGGCGTTGAACACAAGGTCGCTGGTAGAGGAATCCTGCCGCACCTCGCCGTTAACACGGCAGGAGATGGCAACGCCCTCCTTGGGAAGGCTGTCGAACTCCACCGCATAGGGGCCGATGGGGCCGAAGCCGTTGTAGCTCTTGCCGCACAGCCACTGGGTAGAGGCGTTCTGCCACTCGCGGATAGACAGGTCGTTGCCGCAGGTGGCGGCGAACACACGGCCCCCCTCGCCCATAATCAGCACCAGCTCCGCCTCATAGTCGAACTCGATGGCATCGGGCAGCTCAATCACCTCGTTGTGTGCCGCCAGTGCGTTGGGCATCTTGCAGAACACCGTGGGGCTGGTGGGGATAGCCATGCCCGTCTCAATGGCGTGGGCGCGATAGTTCAGGCCGATGCACAGAATTTTCTCCATTCCCGTCACCACAGGGGCAAGAGTGAGAGAACTCTCGTCAAGATACGGGCCGTCCAGTTCCGCCAATGCCCCCACATCGCCGCTCTGGCACAGCGCCAGCATAGTCTGGGGCAAATGGGGGTAGGCGGACATATCCACCACGCCCTTGTCGGTGACCACGCCCAGCGTGGGACAGCCGTCCTTGTAGAACTGTAAGAATTTCATAGCATCGTCCTCCTGTATTATAACCGTGTAATCGTCGGGATCACCATGGGGCTGCGCTTCATGTGCTTGAAGAGATAGCTGCTCACCGCCGATTTCGCGGCGCGGCACACCTCGCCGTCATCGCGGCGGCGCTTGGCAGGCAGCTTGCTCACCGTCTCCATGGCCACGCGGCGCATCTCGGCGAGAAGCTCCTCGCTCTCCTTGACGTACACAAAGCCGCGTGTGATGATCTCGGGGTCGCACAGCAGCTGATGGTCGTGGCTGGACATGGTCAGCACCACCACTACCATACCGTCCTGCGCCAGCAGCTTGCGGTCGTTCAGCACCACCGTGCCCACTTCGCCCACTGCGCCGCCATCTACGAACACCTCGCCTGCAGGTACGGCGTTTTCGCACTTCATGTGCTTGGTGGTCAGCTCAATGACGCTGCCGTTCTCCGCCACGCAGACGTTGTGGGGCTGCATGCCCATCTGCTCTGCCAGCCGCTTGTGGATCTGCAGCATCCGCTGCTCACCGTGGAGGGGGATAAAGAAGCGGGGACGGGTCAGCGCGTGGATGATCTTCAGCTCCTCTTGGCAGGCGTGACCCGACACGTGGAGCATATCCGCCTTGTCGTAGACCACGTCCACCCCCTTGCGGAACAGCTCGTTGATGACGCGGCCCACCTCTACCTCGTTGCCGGGGATGGCGCTGGCGGAGATGATGACCTTATCGCCTGCCCCAATGTCCACCTGCCGATGGGTGGAGAAGGCCATGCGGTACAAGGCGCTCATCTCCTCGCCCTGTGAGCCTGTGGTAACGATCACCTGCTGGGAAAGGGGCAGGTTCTTGATTTTATGAATGTCCATCACCGTCCCCTTGGGCACTTTCATGTAGCCCAATTCCGTGGACACCTTCATGATGTTCTCCATGCTGCGGCCCGTCACCGCCACCTTCCGCCCGCAGGCAGCGGCGGCATCCAGCACCTGCTGGATACGGTGTACGTTGGAGGCGAAGGTGGTGACGATAATGCGCTTATCGCAGTTGGCAAAGTGGCGCTTGAAAGTAGCGCCCACGGCGCTTTCGGACATGGTGTAGCCGGGTCGCTCCACGTTGGTGGAGTCCGCCAGCAGCGCCAGCACCCCCTCCTTGCCCAACTCGCCAAGACGGGCAAGGTCGATGACCTCGCCATCAATGGGGGTGGAGTCGATCTTAAAGTCGCCCGTGTGAACGATGGTGCCCATGCGGGTGTGGATGGCAAAGGCCACCGAGTCGGCGATGGAGTGGTTCACGTGGATGAATTCCACTTGGAACTTACCCGCCTTCACCGTCTGTCCTGCCTCCACCGTAATGAGCTTGGTGGAGTTGAGAAGGCCGTGCTCCTGCAGCTTCAGCTTAATAAGCCCCGCCGTCAATCGTGTGCAGTAGATGGGGAGATTGACCTGCTTGAGAACGTAGGGGATAGCGCCGATGTGATCCTCGTGCCCGTGGGTGATGAAGAGACCCCGCAAGCGGTTATGGTTCTTCACCAAGTAGCTCACGTCGGGGATGACGCAGTCGATGCCGTACATATCGTCGCCGGGGAAAGCCATACCGCAGTCCACCACGATGATCTCGCCGCCATACTCATACACGGTCATATTCTTGCCGATCTCGTTAAGACCGCCAAGAGGGATGATTTTCAATTTTTCTGCCATGATTTACTCCTTTTTAATGTAAAAACGGAAGGATTTTGGCAAAGAGGGGCGAAAAATGGATAGCAAAACAAAGGCGATCCGCACGAAATACAGCCCTGTTTCGCTGCATGGATACGGAGTTTTCGCCCTGCCAAAGTCCTATGAAGTTGTGTGTATATCCTCGCGGCACACCGCCGCGAAACGAACGGAAAAGGATGTGGATTTCCCACATTCTGCATAAATTCTACCACACTTTCCCCTTTTTGTACACCCCTAACTTTTCGACAGGGGCTGACGGGCTGTGACAACAGCGCAGACAACCCCACAACATTTAGTGGTTGTTATCTGACAAAAAGTATGGTATAATCAACCATTACTGTGGAGTAGTATCTCTATTTCCTTATAGCGACCCCCATCTTTCCTATGAGGGAGGCGAATCCTTTGAATAAAAAGCTCATTCGCGGTTTCCGCACCAATACAGCCTTGTTCGTGGTCTGTTTTGTGATCTTCGTGATCCTCATGATCCAATATTCTCCCGCCCTTGCCCTCATCGAGGCGCTGCTGGCGGCACTGGTGCTGTATATTAGTATCCGCCGCAATGCCCGCACCCGTCGTGCTGTGCGGCAGTACTTCGACCGTGTGGGCGGCGGCATGGACACGGCCCGCTCCAACAATATGCTCTATACGCCCCTGCCCATGCTGGTGTTCGATGTGAACACCGAGGAGATCTTGTGGGGCAACGAGAAGTTCGTGGAGCTGTCGGATCTGGAGGAAAAGCTCTATGAAACGGCTCTCAGCGATGTGATCCCCGGCTTTAAGTTCCACTGGCTGCTGGAGGACAAGCGGGAGTGCCCCGTCCATGTGGTGTGGAATCACCGTACTTACCGCGTGTTTGGCACCATCAGCCGCACAGAGGGCGAGCGTGGCGGTCACAGCCTGCTGGCCACCACCTACTGGATGGACATTACCGACACCGAGGAGATGCGCCAAACGCTGGAGGTGACCCGCCCCGTGGTGGCGATCCTCATGGTGGACAACTACGAAGATTTGATGGCTGCCTGCCCCGAGGCCAAGCGCTCGGCGCTGCTGGCGGAGCTGGAGGGCAAGCTCAACGACTGGTGCGGCGATACCGGCGCGCTGCTGCTGGGCTATGACCGTGACCGCTATCTCTTCGTCATGGAGGAGCGGAATTTCCTCCTCTATGCCGAGCAGAAGTTCGACCTGCTGGACACCATCCGCACCGTGGAATCCGGCGGCGTTGCCGCCACTCTCTCCATCGGCGTAGGCCGCGAGGAGGAGTCCTTTGCCGCCCTCTTCAAAAATGCCGAGCTGGCGCTGGAGATGGCCTTGAGCCGCGGCGGCGATCAGGCGGTGGTGAAGAATAAGGCCAACTTCGAGTTCTACGGCGGCCGCGCCAAGACCACGGAGCGCCGCACCAAAGTTAAGTCCCGCGTGATGGCCAGTGCCCTCCGCGAGCTGATGCAGGAGTCCGGCAACGTCTACGTCATGGGACATAAGTACGCCGATATGGACTCCCTCGGCGCGGCGGTGGGTATCTGCTGCATGGCCCGCAAGCTGGGCAAAAAGGCGCAGATCGTCATGGATACGGAGAATAACGCCGTCCATCCCGTGCTGAATAAGCTCCTTAAAGCCCCCGAATACGCCGCCACGTTCGTCAGCGGCGACGTGGCCTTCCTCCACGCCCAGAATTCGACATTGCTGGTGGTGGTGGATACCAACCGCCCCGACAGCGTGGAGTCCGAGGCGCTGTTGGAGAGCTGTAACCGCGTGGCGGTCATCGACCACCATCGCCGCGGCAGCCGCTACATCGATAAGATGACCTTCAACTACCACGAGCCCTACGCCAGCTCCGCCAGTGAGCTGGTGACAGAGCTGATGCAGTATATGGTAGAGCCCGCCGACGTCCTCCGCGTGGAGGCCGAGGCTCTCCTCTCCGGCATCGTGCTGGATACGAAGAACTTTACCAACCGCACCGGCGGCCGCACCTTCGAGGCAGCGGGGTATCTGCGCCGCATCGGCGCCGATACGCAGGATGTCCAGCGCATGTTCCAGACGGATCTGAGCGCCACCCTGCAGCGCCACGAGATCATGCGCCAAGCGGAGATCTACCACGGCAACATGGCGGTGGTCATCTCCGAGGAGACCTACGACCGCGTCACCGCCGCCAAGGCAGCCGACGAGCTGCTGACCATTCGCGGCGTGGACGCCTCCTTCGTCATCTATACCAAGGATGACGGCATCTATATGTCCGCCCGCTCTCTGGGCGAGATCAACGTGCAGGTGATTCTGGAAGCACTGGGCGGCGGCGGCAACTCCACCACCGCAGGCGGACAGGTCAGCGGCATGACCGCACCCGAGGCCAAGGAAAAGCTCCTTGCCG
>JAZQMH010000162.1:0-11904 GCA_045543255.1 Vescimonas sp. | reverse complement strand
GACTTGCATGTGTTAAGCATGCCGCCAGCGTTCGTCCTGAGCCAGGATCAAACTCTCTATAAATTGTATTAACACAGCCGTAGCTGTACTAATCATTCACAGAGCTATTTGTCATAGCTTCAAAAACTTTTTATCCTTACGTTCGTGGGTAATTGACTTAACCCCACTCACGCAAGCTTTTCTCGTCGCGCATTTCTGCGCTCCGTCTGGTGCTTTTCGTTTCGTTCATTGTTTAATTTACAAGGTACACGCCGCAATCGCGGAACAGTTGATATATTACCACTTAGGAATTCAAATGTCAACACCTTTTTTTCGTTTTTTCTAAAAATTTTTCGAGGGGCGGTATTTGGGATTTTCAGTGACAAGAATGGGGGGTTGTGGTATACTATACATTATATATAATATGCTATACCAAGGAGGTGACGCGGGTGCAAATTCGGGAAATGAACGCCACTTTCGGAAAATTGAAGAACGACACCTTGACGCTGCAGCCGGGTCTCAACTGTATTTACGCCCCCAATGAGTCGGGCAAGTCCACATGGAGCCACTTTCTGCGGGTGATGCTCTACGGCATCAATACACGGGATCGCGGCCCGCTGGCGGACAAGCATCGGTTTGCCCCGTGGGCAGGCTGGGCCATGGGCGGCAAGATGGATCTTGTGACCGACGATGGCGAGGCCATCACCCTGCGCCGCGATACGGCGCGGGCCAACGCGCCCATGGGCAACTTCTCCTGCACCTATACCGGAACTGCCACACCCGTGGCGGGGATCGGCAAGGAGAACGCAGGCGAGATGCTGCTGGGGGTGGGGCAGGAGGTCTTTGCCCGCAGCGCCTTTATTCGCCACAGCGCGCTGGCGGTGGATAAGGACGCGGAGCTGGAGCGACGCATCGCCTCCCTCATTACCACGGGTGAGGAGGAGATCTCCTATTCCGAGGTGCAGGGACGGCTGAAAAAGCAGCTTAACCGCAGACGGCACAACAAAACGGGCTTGCTGCCTGCGCTGGAGACGGAGCTGTCGGCCCTGCAGACCCAGCTGGCACACATTGAAGATCTGCGCCGCCAAGCCTATGAGGCCCAGCAGCTGCTGCAGCAGTATGAGGCGCAGCGGCAGGAGCTGGAGCAGCAGCGCGCCTTGTGGAAGCAGCGGGCCCTGCAGGAGGCGGCACGAAAAGTCGCTGAGGCAGAGGAAGCTGCCAAGGCGGCGGCTGGGCGGGTAGCGCTGCTGCGGGAGGCCTATCCCTCCCTGCCGGAGGACGCTGTTCTGTCGGCCTTGGAGGGACATTACGCCGCGCTGCAAGGTTCTCTTGCCCGCTCCAATCAGGCGCAGGAGGCCACGGGGAAAGCACGGCGCAGCGCGGAAGAGGCGCGGCGCGCGTGGGAAGGCCATGAACTTTTCCCCGCCAAAAAAGAGGACTTGCTGCAGCGGTTGGCAGCCATCACTGCGCCGAAGATGCCCTCCCCCGCGTGGTGGGTAGCGCCCGCCTTGGCGGCAGTCGGCTGCGGCGTGGCGATCTACTTCTACCTGCAAGCCGGCACAACGCCCCTCTTTGGGACGGCTATCGGCGCAGGTGTGGCGGCCTTGGGCGCTGCCATCGCCATTTTGGCACGCAGCTACAGCGCAAAAAAGAAGCAGGCAGCGGCAGCGGTGCAGCGCAGCGCACTGGACGCGCAGATGGCGAGCTATTTGCCCTTGATGGAAACATGGGCGGCGAGTTCTGATGAGCTGGAGCGCAGCGAGTTGATGGCGGAAAGCCTGCGGCAGCAGGCCCTTTCCGAGGCGAAGGCTCTGCTGGAAATGCTGCGGCCCTATGCGCCGGCAGAGGACGCCGGCGGCGTGCAGATGGCACTCCACACCTTGCGCCAACAAAAGACGCGGATGCAGAACGCGGAGGAAGCGTTGCGAAAAGCGAACATGCAGCGGGATATTCTCATGCAGTCCTTGCCGGAAGGAGCTTTGGAGGCGGCGAAGCTGCCCCAAGCTGAGCCCACCATGGCGAAAGAAGCGGTAGCGGAGCGGCTGCCCCGCGTGCTGTCTATGGAGCAGAGCGCGCGGTCGCGGCTGGACACCCTGACAGGTCAGCTGCGCACCATGGGCGAGGTAGATGCCCTCCGTTTCCGCTTGAAGGAAAAGGAAACGGAGCGCAGCGCCTTACAGGAGGAATATGACGCAGTGGCGATGGCGATGGCGGTGCTGGACGAGGCCAACACCACGCTGCAGAACCGCTTCTCCCCTGCCCTTGGCGCACGGTCGGCAGAGATTTTCCGCCATTTGACAGCGGGGCGGTATGAAAAGGTGCTGCTGTCCCGGGACTTCTCCCTGGAAACAGAGGAAGAGGCGGGCGGTACGGCACACAGCGTCCATTTGCTGAGCCAAGGCGCGGCAGATCAGCTGTATTTGGCGGTGCGCCTTGCCATCTGCGACATGGTGCTGCCTGAGGGAAAATCCGCGCCCCTTATTTTGGACGATGCCCTCCTGTCCTTCGACGAGGATCGCCTCCACGCGGCGCTGGACTATCTGGTGGAGGAGAGCAAAAAGCGGCAGATTTTGCTGTTTTCCTGTCAGAAGCGGGAGCAGGAATATTTGGAAGGTCGGAAAAATGTAACGCTGCTGACGCTGTAAGGGGTGGACTTTTTCCGAAATTCGTGCTATACCATATTATAATGTAAGGAGGTCTTGTGATGGCACAGTTGCGGTGTCTGCGCTGCGGAGCGGAAATGCGCTTTGCAGGGCAGGAAAAATTACAGCTGGGCAAAACCGGCTGGCTGTCGGGCGACCTTCCCAATCTCTTGGCGGGGGCGCTGGCGGTATCCATTCTGGAGTGCCCCCACTGCGGCAAGCTGGAGTTCTTTTCCGGCAGGGTAGATGTAGATGGATACGGCGGCAGCGAACTGCCTCAGCGGACTTGTCCCAAGTGCGGTGCCGAGCATGACTTCGACTATCCCAAGTGTCCCCTGTGCGGCTACGTTTACGGGACGAAGGATGAGTTTTAAAAAAAGCAAATAATTTATATAAGGAGTAACGACAAATGAGCGAATGTAATCATGATTGCAGCAGCTGCAGCGAGAACTGCGGTGAGCGCAAGGAAGCGAATGTGTTTGAGAAAAAGCCTCTCCACGAGGGCTGCCGTGTAGGCAAGGTCTTCGGCGTGGTGTCCGGCAAGGGCGGCGTGGGTAAATCCATGGTCACCAGCCAGCTGGCAGTGGCCATGCGCCGCGAGGGCTACAATGTGGCCATTCTGGACGCTGACGTGACGGGCCCCTCTATCCCCAAGGCCTTCGGTATCCACGAGCGGGCAGGTGCTACGGCAGACGCCATCATCCCCTGCTACAGCGGTACGGGCATTCAGGTCATGAGCGTCAACGTGCTGCTGGAGAACGAGACCGACCCCGTTGTGTGGCGCGGCCCTGTCATCGGCGGCGTGGTGCAGCAGTTCTGGTCTGACGTGCTGTGGGAGGATGTGGACTATATGTTCGTGGACATGCCTCCCGGAACGGGTGATGTGGCACTGAACGTGTTCCAGTCCTTGCCTGTGGACGGCGTCATCATCGTGACCAGCCCCCAGGATCTGGTGGCTATGGTGGTGGAGAAGGCCGTGAAGATGGCACAGATGATGGATATTCCCGTCCTCGGTCTGGTGGAGAATATGAGCTATATGTCCTGCCCCGACTGCGGCAAGAAGCTCTATCCCTTCGGCGAGGGCCGCACTGAGGAGGCTGCCGCCAAGTACGGTCTGCCCGTGCTGGCCAAGATGCCCATTGACCCCAAGCTGGCAAAGCTGGTGGACAACGGCGCTATCGAGACCTTCGAGGGCGAGTGGCTCAGCGAGGCTGTGGAGGCCATTTTGAAGAAGTAAAAAAGGCAAAAAAGAAGCGGTGCTGCGCACCGCTTCTTTTTTCTTTCTTACAGCTGCTGCAACAGCAAAATGAGGCCGGAGACTCCCACGAACACGTAGACCACAAGACGGAACACCTCGGCGTTAAGGCGGCGGACGATACGGTTGCCCACCAGCGCGCCCAAGAGGATGCACACCGTGCCTACGGCGGCATAGGGCAGGATCTCGCCGTGGAGATTGCCCGCCACGGCGCGGCCCGCCAAATTGACGATGCCGGTGACGGTGAAGAGGAACTGCATGCAGCCTTGATAGCTCTTATAATCATCGGTGGCGCTGACCATATAGAGGGCGACAGGCGGGCCACCGATGGCAAAAAATCCTGCGGTGATGCCAGAGAAGATGCCCACGCCCACGCCGATGGCGGGATGGGGCTTGACCTTGATATGGCGGGCCACGGAGAGGAAATAAAGGGACAGCGCCATTAAAAACAGGGCCAGCCCTATCGTCAGGCCACGCAGGTCGAACCGACCCACGAACTGGGCTACCACGAAATTGATGACAGCATAGAGGATGGTGGGCGGCAGGACGATGCGCCAGCGAACATGATGACGGTACTGCCACAGGAGCACCATGCAGTACAGCTGATTGATGACCAGCGCCAAAGCGGGGGCGTCGATCATGTCGAAGAAGAAGGGGAAGAAGAGCATCATAAAGACCACAGAGCCAAAACCTGTGACCGCCTGCACGATGCCGGCAACGACGCAGCCCACGGCGGTGATGACCCAAATCATTCTCCTCTCCCCTTTCCTTTTGGATTCACCTTATTATAATATAGCCACGGCAAAAAGAAAAGCAGCACTTTTCGTGCTGCTTTTGCTTTTTTCAACTCATTCAGCGCGCTTCTTGCCGAGATAGGCTTCCTTGATGCTCTCGTCAGCCAGCAGTTCAGCGCCGGTGCCGAAGCGGGTGATCTTGCCGGTTTCGAGGACGTAGGCAAGGTCTGCCACCTTCAGGGCCATGTTGGCGTTCTGCTCGATCAGCAGGACGGTAACACCCTGCTTGTTGATCTCGCGGATGATGTCAAAGATGCCCTGCACCACCAGCGGGGCGAGACCCAGAGAGGGCTCATCCATCATCAGCACCTTGGGGCGGCTCATGAGGGCGCGGCCCACGGCCAGCATCTGCTGCTCACCGCCGGAGAGCGTACCGGCCAGCTGCCAGTGACGCTCCTCGAGGCGGGGGAACAGCTCGTAGACCCACTGGAGGTCGGCGGCGATGCCGTCCTTATCCTTGCGGAGGTACGCGCCGGCCTTCAAATTCTCCAGCACCGTCAGGTTGGCGAACACGCGGCGTCCCTCGGGCACCTGTGCAATACCTGCTTCGAGGATCTTGTTGATGGGCTTGCCCAGCAGCTCCTTTTCATCATAGGTGATGGAGCCGCTGTCGGCCTTGACGAGGCCGGAGATGGTACGGAGCATGGTGGACTTACCTGCGCCGTTGGCGCCGATGAGGGTCACGATCTTGCCGTCGGGCACTTCCACGTCGATGCCGCGCAGGGCGCGGATGCCGCCGTAGGATACATGTAAATCTTTAATCTTCAGCATCTTCTGCCACCCCCAAGTATGCGTCGATGACGCGCTGGTTGCTCTGGATCTCCGCGGGCGTACCGTGGGCGATAAGCGTACCGAAGTCCAGCACGTAAATGCGGTCGGAAATGTCCATGACCAGATCCATGTGGTGCTCAATGAGCAGGATGGTCATGTTGAATTTGTCGCGGATCTCACCGATAAACTGGGTGAGCTCCAGCGTCTCCTGCGGGTTCATACCGGCAGCGGGCTCGTCGAGAAGCAGCAGCGTAGGCTCGGTAGCCAGTGCGCGGGCGATCTCCAAGCGGCGCTGCTTACCGTAGGGCAGGCTGGTTGCCAGCTCGTCCTTCACGTCCTCAAGACCCACGATCTTCAAAAGCTCCAGCACTTCCTCACGCTGCTTGAGCTCCTCCTTCTTGTTGAGGCGGAAGGTGGCGGTGAAGAGGTTGCTGCTGCGGCGCATATGCTTGGCGATCAGCACGTTATCAAACACGGTCTGGCTCTTCCACAGACGGATGTTCTGGAAGGTACGGGCCATGCCGCGGGCGGTGATCTTGTCGGGCGTGGGCTCGAGGGTCTCGTGGTAATAATCGGCGCACTCGCCCTTATACATCTTCTTCATCTTGCCGTGAGGATGGTTCTCCACGATCTTCTCGCCGTTGAACCAAACGCGGCCGTTGGTGGGTGCATACACACCGGTGATGACGTTAAAGGCGGTGGTTTTGCCGGCACCGTTGGGGCCAATGAGGGCCACGATCTCGCCCTCGTTGATCTCCATGGTGAGGTTGTTGACGGCGACGACGCCGCCGAACTGCATGGTGGCATTTTCCACGCTCAGGACATTCTTGCGATCACTCATGGTCTGCCACCTCCTGTTTCTTGGTTTTCTTTACACGGACTTTTTTTCGCCGTCCGATGATATCTGGCAATTCCTTATCGCCGAAGATACCCTTACGGAAGAAGAGCACCACCAGCATGATGATGACGGAGAACACCGCCATACGGAAGCCGTTCTTGAAGACGCCGGGGGCATTGATGCCCAGGAACGTACCGGAGTCGAGGCCGCGGAGCAGCCACTCGGAGGAGAAGATGTACAGGAAGCTGGCAAGGATGGAGCCGGACACAGAGCCGATACCACCGATGACCACGATCAACAAAATCTCATAGGTCAGGGTGGACTTGAAGGGGGCTGCTGCGATGGCGCCCATGTACATGGCCATCATGCCGCCGCCGATGCCGGCGAAGAAAGAGCTGGTGATGAAGGACATACGCTTATGCTTGGCAAGGTTGATGCCCATAGCCTCGGCAGCCACTTCATCGTCACGGATGGCCTTGAAGGCGCGACCGTAAGTGGAGTTGATGATCAGCAGGATGATGGCAATCATCAAGCCGCCCAGCACCACATAGGGAGTGGCGTGGGAGAAGGCGGGATAGCTCTTGAGGAGGTTAGAACCGTTGGTGATGGGGCCGAGGGCGTTCCACTGGAAGAAGGCGCGGAGGATCTCAGCAAAGCCAAGGGTGGCGATGGCGAGATAGTCGGACTTCAGACGCAGAACGGGCAGACCGATCAGGTAGGCCACGATAGCGGCGAGGATGCCGCCGATCAGCAGGGCCACCATCATACCGATGAACTCGCCCACTGCGCCGCCGCCGAACACCTCGGGCAGGGAGAAGGTCAGGGCACCGCCATCAAAGTACTGATAGACGATGGGACGCTTCTCCATGGGGATGGTCAGCACAGCGTAGGCGTAAGCGCCCAGCAGCATGAAGCCGGCCTGACCCAAGGAGAACAGGCCCGTAAAGCCGTTCAGCAGGTTCATGGACACAGCCACCAGTGCGTACACGGAGGCCTTCTTAATAACGGTAATAGCAATGTGGTAGGTAGGCAGCAGGATGTCCAGCACGATGCAGGCTGCCAAAACCAGCGCGATCACAGCGATGGTGAGGATCGTCTTTTTCTTCTTCATAGTCATGTGTCGATCCCTCCTTACACCTTGTCGGTGACTTTCTCACCGAAGAGGCCCGTGGGCTTGACGCACAGGATCACGATCAGCAGCGCGAAGGTGAAGGCATCAGAGAAGGTGGTGTAACCCAGACCCTTGATGATCTCCTCGCACAGGCCGATGATGAAAGCGCCCACCACAGCACCGGGGATAGAACCGATGCCGCCGAACACCGCTGCCACGAAGGCCTTCAGACCGGGCATACCGCCGGAGGTGATGGCAACGGAGGGGTAGTTGGTAAAGTACAGCATAGAGCCGATGGCGGCAAGGAAAGAGCCGATAACGAAGGTCATGGAAATGACGCTGTTGATCTTAATACCCATGAGCTGGGCCGTCTCGAAATCCTTGGACACGGCGCGCATGGCCATACCCACCTTGGTGTGGTTGATCAAAAGCACCAGCACCACCACCAGAATGATGGTGAGGATGGGGGTCACGATGGTGACCATCTTGGTGGAAGCGCCAAAAATCTGCACGTTGTTGGAGATGAAGGGGATGGGGTTGGTGACGGGCTGAGGCACGCCGCCGGTGAGGTAGAACGCAAGGTTCTGAATGAGGTAGCTCACACCGATGGCGGAGATCATGACGGACATACGGGGTGCAGTACGGAGCGGACGGTAAGCGCCCTGCTCAATGAGAACACCCAGCACCACCGTGGCAATGATCACCAGAGGCAGCGCTACATAGAAGGGCAGCGCGGTGGTGGAATAGACCATGACGAGGCCTGCCACCATGAACACATCGCCGTGGGCGAAGTTGATCAGACGGAGAATACCGTAGACCATGGTATAGCCGATGGCGATCAGGGCATACTGACCGCCCACAGAAATACCGTTTAGAAAATAGGGAAACAATTCTTGCATAGGAGATCCTCCTGTTTAGGTTTTCGGAAAAAAAGATTGGGCCGTCTCGAAAAGGCGGCGTACTCCGCTCTTTCGAGGCGGCCCACGCCATAAAACACCGCTTTCATACATACGGCAAAGCGCCGTTTTTCAACAAGGAGAAAAACGGCGAAAAAAGAGGATGACGAAGCGGAAACTCCGCCATCCTCTTTTGATTCACTCTTTCAGATCAAGTTGTATGTAACCGAACCTTCGATTAACCAACAGTCTGAACCTTCACGAAGTCCCAAACGCCGTCCACGGTGTTGGCGGTCTTGATGAAGGCGCCGTCACGGTTGGCATCGCCGATCTCGTTGAAGGTGATGGGGCCGGTCACGCCCTCGAAGGAGACGTTGGGCATAGCAGCCAGAACAGCGGCACGGTCAGTGCTGCCGGCCAGCTTCAGAGCCTCGATAGCGGTCAGGTAAGCGTCATAGCCGATAGCGGTCACAGCGGCGACCATGTCGTTACCGCCGTTGTTGGTCAGCTTGTCGGGGTTGGCGTTGAGCCAAGCCTTGATGCCGGTATCGAACTCAGGTGCGCCGCCCTCCTGATAGAAGGTGGTGACGAAGCACTCGATATCGGTGCCCTTAGCAGACTCGATAACCATGTTGTTGTCCCAGGTGTCGGAACCCAGCAGAGCGCCCTCGAAGCCCTGAGCAGCAGAAGCCTCGACGATCAGCTGAGCATAGTTGATGGACACGGGAGCGAAGATGACGCCGGCGTTAGCAGCCTTGGCGTTGGTGACATAGGAAACGAAGTTGGCGCTGCCCTCGGGGAACTCCTCGGAGACAACAGTACCACCCAGCGCCTCGAAAGCCTCGGTGAAGTAGTACACCAGACCCTGGTCATAGTCAGAACCCAGCATAGCCAGAGTGTAAGCGGTGGTCACGCCCAGCTCGTTGTAGGCATAGTTAGCCAGAACGGTGCCCTGGAAGGGATCCAGGAAGGCGAGACGGAAGTAGACCTCGCAGTCAGCAGTGACCTGGGGGTTGGTGCAGGAAGTACCCAGAGCGGGCATACCGGCCTCCTGGAACACCTCGCCGCCAGCGATGGAGACGCCGGAGCCATAGGAGCCCAGAACGATGGACACGTTACGGTTGATCAGTTCAGCAGCGGCGGAAGGGCCGTTCTCGGGAGTGGTGCGGTTGTCGACGATCTCCAGCTGAACCTTGTAGGTCTCGCCACCGATCTCAACAGTGGGGAACAGAGAGTGAGCATACTCCATGCCCAGGATCTCCTGCTTACCACCGGCGCCGTTATCGCCGGTCTGGGGCTCAAACACGCCGATCTTGACGATCTTCTCGCCGTCAGCAGCGCCGTCATCAGCGGGGGCCTTATCGCCGCAGGCGACCAGACCCAGCACCATAACCAGTGCCAGAATCAGAGCCAAAAACTTTTTCATAGATAGTTATCCTCCTATAATTGTGTGTGTCGCGATAGTATCACGGCTACAATAGGCACATTTTAGCGGAAAATGGGCAAAAACACAAGGGGTAAATTGCTCTAAAAATTCTCTTATCTACCTGCCCGCTCCCCCGTGTTTTCCTGCCGCGAAAAAACGCGCGTCCTCTCCTTGTGGACAAATGCCATTCTCACGGTGATTTTTCGCCTAATTTGTGCCCATTTGGGGGACAGCCGCCTTCGTCAAAATGCACAAGGTGGCTGAAAACTTTTTTCCGTTTTCTTGCGGCAAACGACAACAAAAAGAATAACAAAGGCCGTTTCTTTGGGAAACAACCTTTGTTTTCAACATTATGTGGGGATTATGCGGGGGTATTTTCGCTGTAGAGAGCTTCGAAAGCGGCGCCGTCCAGCGTCTCGTGCTGCAGGAGGTGTTGGGCAACAGCCTCCAAGGCGGCGCTGCGCTCAGAGAGAATGGCGCGGGCGCGATCGTAGCACTGGTCAATAATACGGCGGATCTCCTCGTCCATCTCGGCAGCCGTCTTTTCAGAATAGGGGCGGGTGTGGCCCATGGACTTACCGATAAACACCTCATCGCTGCCTGCATCGAAGGCCACGGTGCCGATCTTGTCGGACATACCGTAAGTGCCCACCATTTTGCGGGCGATGGAGGTGGCACGCTGAATGTCATTGGATGCGCCGGTGGAAATATCGCCCAGTACCAAGGCCTCGGCGGCGCGGCCGCCCAAGAGGGAGACGATATTGTCCAGCATATGGCTGCGGCTGAGGTAGGAGCGATCCTCCTCCGGCAGGGAGATGGTCATGCCACCTGCGCCGCCGCGGGGAACGATGGTGACCTGATGGACGGGGTCGTGGTCGGGCAGGGAGCGCATGACGATGGCGTGGCCTGCCTCGTGGTAAGCGGTGAGCTTGCGCTCATGCTGGGGAACGACGCGGCTGCGCTTTTCCGGGCCTGCAATGACCTTGATGACCGCCTCGTCGAGGGTGGCTTTGTTGATAAACTGCTCGTTGCGGCGGCCTGTCAGCAAGGCGGCCTCGTTGAGGAGGTTCTCGAGATCTGCGCCGGTGAAGCCGGGGGTGCCCTTGGCCACCTGCTTGAGATCCACATCCTCTGCCAAGGGCTTATTGCGGGCGTGGATCTTCAAGATCTCCTCACGACCCTTAATGTCGGGGAGTCCCACATACACCTGACGGTCAAAACGGCCGGGGCGCAAAAGCGCGGGGTCGAGTATATCCACGCGATTGGTGGCGGCCAAGACCACCACGCCCTCATTGGCGCTGAAGCCATCCATCTCCACAAGGAGCTGGTTCAGCGTCTGCTCGCGCTCATCGTGACCGCCGCCGAGACCCGAGCCGCGCTGACGGCCCACCGCATCGATCTCGTCAATAAAGACGATGGCGGGGGATTCCTTCTTCGCCTGCACGAACAGGTCGCGGACACGGCTGGCGCCCACACCCACGTACATCTCCACGAAATCAGAGCCGGAGATGGACAGGAACTTTACATCGGCCTCGCCGGCAACGGCGCGGGCCAGCAAAGTTTTACCCGTACCGGGAGGGCCCACCAGCAGCACGCCCTTGGGGATATGGGCGCCGAGGGCAGTGTACTTATCGGGGTCGCGGAGGAACTCCACGATCTCCTGCAGCTCTTCCTTCTCCTCGTCAGCGCCGGCTACATCACGGAAGGTGACCTTCTTGCTGCCCTCGGGGAGAGAGCCGATGCGGGCCTCGCCGAAGTGGGCCATCTTATCGTTGACACCACCGCCGCCCATGCGGCCCATGAGGTTCATCAGCAAAATGAAGGCCAAAACCGCCAGCACATAGGGCAGCAGCAGCTGCAGCCAGTTGGTGGAGTGGTCAGCGTAGTAGTTATAGGAAGTGATGATCCCTGCGCCGTGCTGCTCCACCACCAAGTCGTTGAGATCATCATAGAAGAGATCGAAGCTGTAGAGGTAGCAGACGGCGGTACTTTCGTCCTTCAGCGTGGCGGTGAGGGTATGTTCCACGATGGAGAAGCTCTCCACCTTTTCCTGTACGAACAGCTCACGCATCTCGCCGTAGGTAATGCCGTTGCTGCGGCGCATATTGCCCGCGAGGGTCAACAGCAGCACCAGCGCCAGCACCAGCAAGATGATGCCGCGGAAATTAAATCTTCTCGGTTCTGCCATGGCT
>JAZQMH010000161.1:0-5321 GCA_045543255.1 Vescimonas sp. | reverse complement strand
ATCATCAAAGACCGTTACCTCAAAATCCACCATCCGCAGCAGCGGCGTCAGCGCGCGGGAGATATGGCCTGCGCCAAAAATCACCACACGCTGGGAAGCGGGCATATTGACGGGGAAATAGCCATCGGCGGGACATTCTGCGCCCTTATCGGTGACGATGGGGGAACTGTTATCCTTGGTAGAGAGCCACAGCGTACCGCCTGTCTGCCCACGAAAACGTGCCTCTACAGCCTCCACAGCATCGCCCCATGCAGGCGTAACAGGGGAGAGGAGCACCGTCACCTCACCGCCGCAAACCATGCCAATATCGTCCTTGAGGGAGGGGTGCAGGGGATACTCACGAATTTCCGCGCCGCCACCTTCTTGCAGGAGACGGAGGGCTTCTTCAATAGCGCGGCCTTCTACTGCGCCGCCGCCTACCGTGCCTGCCATTAAGCCGTGCTTGCCCACCAGCATCTGTGAGCCTGCGCCACGGGGCGCAGAGCCGGTGTGGGAGAGGATAGTAACCAGCACAGTGTTTTTCCCCGCAGAAATGGCGTGGCGCAGTGCTGTAAATACCGTCCTCATTTGCTCAGCTCCAGCTTATACTCGCCGTCCACCTCCGTCACCGTGACGGAATAGCCCTGAGATGCGGCGTAGCGCTTCACGTTCTCTACGCAGACCATGGCATCTACGAGGACGGTGAGGGAGTTGGGATTACCTTTCTTCACTTCATTCTGCACCATCACAACGGGCATGGGGCAGCTCAAACCACGTGCATCGACCATAGTTAGTTACGCTCCTTTTTCGCAATATTCATGAAAGAGATGACCAGCAGGACAACAGCGGCGATCACAACGGCGATCTTACCGGAGGTAGCGATACCGCCTGCGGAGTACACACCATCGGTGAGGGAAGCGGCAGAGCCTGCCAGCTTGAAGTTATGAGCAACAGCAGCGCCCACCACCATGCCGAACACGGTCACAGCACTGTCGCCATTGCCCTCGCCGGCGAGGATCAGCTGACGGAGGGGGCAGCCACCCAGCAGCACGCTGCCCCAACCGACCAACACCATGCCCAGGAGATTCCACAGCTGGCTGGCGTGGGCGATGGGCTGGAGGTAGGCGGAGAAGCCGGAGAAGTTGCCGAGGATGATGTTGCCCAGCAGCACCACTACGAAGATAGCGGCGAAACCGGACAGGAGGTTAAAGTCGCGGAACATGATGGCATCACGCATACCGCCCACCATGCACAGGCGGGACTTCTGGGCCAGTGCGCCAACGATGAGAGCGATCACCAGTGCTGCCAGCACGGGAGCATGCTTGGAGCCGGGGCCGGACTCGGAGAAAACGAAGATGGTGGGAACGATCAGCACCAGTGCCAGCAGCGCCACCATGACGAAGGGCAGTGCAAAGCCTTCCACCTTGGTAGCGGTATAGCTGCGCTTCAGGGAGAAGCCGCGCTTTAAGAAGAAAATACCGATCAGAATACCGATGGCGAAGCCCACGAGACCCACAAAGGCGTTCAGATCGCCGCCGCCCATACGGATGACCATACGGAGGGGGCAGCCCAGGAACACCAGTGCGCCGATCATTACGATAGCACCGAGGATGAAACGGACAGCGGGGGAAGAGCCTGCACGGGGCTTAAACTCACCCGTTGCCAAGGCGATGATGGTGGAGCCCAGCACAAGGCCGATGATCTCGGGACGGATGTACTGCACCACTGCGGCGCTGTGGAGCTTCGTTGCACCTGCGATATCACGGAGGAAACAGGCAATGCAGAAGCCCATGTTGGCGGGGTTGCCCAAGGCAGTCAGTGCCACGGCGGCAATGCCGACCACAGCGCCTGCAATGAGCACCCAAATGTTGATTTTCTTGCTCATAGTTATATATCTCCTTTTTAATTTAATGCAAATATATGTGTTTCCCGCCTGTATAGGGGGCGACTTCACCGATCCTCTGTGCCGCGGGGACACAGGTCTGCAGCTCTTCAAAGAGGGCTTGGGCATCCTCGGGATGGACGGCGATCAGCAGGCCTCCTGCCGTTTGGGGATCGTAGAGGAGATCCTGCAGATGGAGCGGCACATCGCCTTCGGCCACATGAGCTTCCGCGAAATTGCGGTTGCGGTACATGCCCTCGGGCAGGATGCCTATGCGAGCCAATTCTGCAGCTTCATCCAAGAAGCGGAAGCCCTCAACATGGAGATGCAGCTCCACGTTGCTGCCCTGCGCCATCTCCGTGCCGTGGCCTAAGAGGCCAAAGCCCGTCACATCGGTGCAGGCGTGGACACGGTATTTCACCATGGCATCACGGGCAGATTTATTAAGAGTGGTCATCAATTGGAAGGCGTAATCCAGCGTTTCTTTCGATACCAAGTCCGCTTTCGCCGCCGTGGTAACGACACCGATACCCAAAGGTTTCGTCAGCAGCAGCACATCTCCTGCCTGTGCGCCGCTGTTGGTGAGCATTTTATCGGGATGGACAAAGCCCGTCACCGCCATGCCGTACTTTGGCTCAGGGTCAAGGATACTGTGACCGCCCGTAATGAGTGCGCCTGCCTCATAGACCTTGTCGTAGCCACCGCGAAGCATGTCGTGGACGGCCTCCTTCGGCATATCGGCAGGGACTGCCATAATGTTCAGCGCCAGTTTCGGCTCACCGCCCATGGCATACACGTCGGAGAGGGCGTTTGTAGCGGCAATGGCGCCGAAAGTGTAGGGATCATCGGCGATAGGTGGGAAGAAGTCCACCGTCTGCACCAGCGCCAAATCATCGCTGATACGATAGACGCTGGCATCGTCGCTCTTATCAAAGCCCACCAGCAAATTGGGATCGCTGTGGACGCGGATGCCCTCCAGCAATTGTGCCAGTACGCCTGCACCAACTTTTGCGCCGCATCCTGCGCAGGAGGCAAGTTTTGTCAGTTTTACTTCATTTTCCATTTACAAACCTCCCATCACATTATTGAAATGGAGAATTGCTTCCAGCACGCCGCCGCCGATGGCTAACGCCTTGTCCGAGGCGGTTTGGCAATAGGAAACATCGCCACGAGGATCAACATCACCGGATTTCATGCCCTTGTGAACCATCGTACCATCGGCAATGAGGCCACGGAGAACACCTGAAATCGTGCATTTCATAGGCGCATCCCCTACGTAACCTACGGTATCGCCCTCATTGACGAGATCACCAATAGAGGCCGCTGTGCGGAAAGTGCCATCCGCAGGGGCACGGAGCACCCGCTCTCCGGCAAAGCCACCGATCAGACCGGGGATGTTGGTGTTGGGGAGGGCGCTGCCCTCATAGATGGCGCGGCCTAAGGTGTGGCCTCGCATAGTCTCCACCACGGCGTGGCAATCCTCACCTGCCGTAAATCCGGGGCCAACACCGATGACGATGGGAGCATCGGTGATCTTGGTGCCTAAGTTCCGTTTGGCGAGAATAGCATCCACCACTACGTGAGGTTTTAGTTCCGTGCGGCAAGTGCATTCGGGATCAGCGAGGACGGGAATCACGCCGTCATTGAGGAGTTTCAGCGCTTCAGCAGCGGACTCTGCACGCTTTGCATTCACATTCTCTACCGTTGTTTCGCCCTTGACGATGGCTTCAGAGAAGGAAACCGTGCGGCGAATGGAAGTAGGGTGGGGAAGGTCGGTCATCACCACAGAAAAGCCGCTGCGAAAGATCCGTAAAGCGATTCCGCTTGCCAGATCACCTGCACCTCGAATCAATATCAACATGGATATTCCTCCTTACACGTACAGCATGATCTCGTGGATCCCGTCAATTTCCAGTGCAGATTCTTCGATAGCGGCGCGGATGGCCGCCGTCTCCTCCACGGGAGCGCACCATGCGATGCCGCAGTCGGCGCTGAGCTGCCGTGGAGCGGAGATGAGCTTGCCGCCGATGCCGCGATTCTTGCAAATCTGCTCTAAGGCCATGGCTTCGGCTGTGGTATGGAAGGTCACCACGGTACGAAGTTGCTTTTCTCTCATAGGGCGATGCTCCTAACTGCTGCGATAGCAGCGTCCACATCCTCTGCCGTATTATAGTAACCGAAGCTGAAGCGGACAGCGCCTTGTTCCACGGTGCCGAGGGCAGTGTGGAGGCGGGGAGCACAGTGTGCCCCTGCGCGGGTGGCGATGGAGAACTCGCCGCTCAAAATATCTGCCACTTCACCGGAGGGGATTTCCCCGATGTTCAGCGTTACAATGGGCGCACGATCGCGGGTAAAATCACCGTAGACAGTCACGCCTTCCATGTTGCGGACACCCTCATAAAACCGCTGCATCAACGACATTTCGTGGTTGTGGATAGTTTCAATGCCGACTGAGTTGATGAAATCAAGGGCTGCACCGAGACCTGCAATGCCGTGTCCGTTTAGCGTGCCTGCCTCCAAGTGGGTAGGCATCTCAACAGGCTGATGGGGGAGATAGGTCTGCACCCCAGTGCCGCCGGATTTCAAGGGGTGAATCTCCACACCCTCGGCAACACACAGACCACCTGTGCCCTGAGGACCCATCAAGGACTTGTGTCCCGTAAAGCAGAGAACATCGATATGCATCGCCGCCATGTCGATGGGCAGCGCACCTGCCGTTTGCGAGGCATCTACAACAAACAGTAAACCATGTTCGTGAGCCAATTTGCCGATCCAAGCAATGTCCAGTGTGTCGCCTGTGAGGTTGGAAGCATGGGTGCAGACGATGGCACGGGTATTGGGACGCAGCAGCTTTTCAAAATCCTCGTAATGGATCTGCCCTTGCGGATCTGCGGGGACAAAATCCACCGTAACGCCCTGCTGCTGCAAAAGATAAAGAGGACGCAGGACGGAGTTATGCTCAAGGTCAGTGGAGATTACATGATCGCCCGCAGAAAATAGCCCTAAAATCGCCGTATTGAGCGCCTCAGTGGAGTTGGAAGTAAAGGCCACACGGGCAGGGGAGGGGGCGTTAAAAAGGGCTGCCAAGGCAGCACGGGTATCATAAATCACGCGGGAGGCCGTGAGAGAAGTACCGTGGACACCGCGACCGCTGTTGCCAAGGTTGCCCATTGCATTTACCACGGCTTCAGCAACGCAAGGGGGCTTATGAACCGTCGTTGCCGCATTGTCCAAGTAGATCATTTTCTCACTTCCAATCCTATCGTTATTCTTTTAAAAGTATTACGGTAATTATAAAACTTCCCTAACAAAAAGTCAAGCGTCCAAACAAAGTAAGAGAAAAAAACAAAAGCCCCGATACCTTGCGGTATCGAGGCTTTTGGCACGCCGTAAGAGATTCGAACTCCTGACCTTCTGGTCCGTAGCCAGACGCTCTATCCAGCTGAGCTAACGGCGCTTG
>JAZQMH010000160.1:0-2977 GCA_045543255.1 Vescimonas sp. | reverse complement strand
GGCATGCGTAGTGCCGCCGGGGCCTATTGCGAAGGCTCTTTTGCAAAAGAAAAGTCCCTCTCGCTATTTGTCTATTAATACAGCTTCAGCCATTCCACGCCCTTGCGGATGATGCGGTAGATGACCCCTTCCATTTCGTTTTGAACGTTTTTCAGTTCTTCACGGATGGGGATAGCCTGGGGGCAGTGTTTTTCGCACTTGCCGCAGCCAATGCAGTTGGAGGCGGCGGTGGAGGTTTTGCGCAGCGCCGTGCACATCATGTATTCCCTGAAGGCATTGGTTTTGCTTTCGGTAAAGCGGCGGTTGTAAGCGGCGAAAGCACCGGGGATATCCACATGCCTGGGGCAGGGCATACAGTAGCCGCAGCCGGTGCAGCCTACCTTCATGCCGGCATTAATGGCCTTTACCACCTGCTGGAGCATCTGTTGGTCATCGTCCGTCAGTGCGCCCACGGAAGCATGACAGGCGGTGTCGATGTTATCCTGCACCTGCGCCATAGCGTTCATGCCGGAGAGGACGCAGGTGACTTTTTCCTGATCCCACAGCCAGCGAAGTCCCCACTGGGCGGGGGTATAGTGGGGATCATGGGCGGCAAAGAGCTTCTCGGCAGCGGCGGGGAGATTATTCACCAAGCGACCACCACGGAGAGGCTCCATGATGACCACGGGCAAGCCCTTTTCATGGGCGTGGTCAAGGCCGCGACGGCCTGCTTGGGAGTGCTCGTCCATGTAGTTATACTGGATTTGGCAGAAGTCCCAGTCGTAGGCATCCACAAGGCGGCAGAAGGTGTCGGAGTTGCCGTGGTAGGAAAAGCCGATTTGACGAATGACGCCCTTGCGCTTTTGCTCCTCCAACCAGTCCACCACGCCGAGGGCTTTCAGCTTTTCCCACGCGCCCTCGTCCGTCAGCATATGCATCAAATAATAGTCCACATAGTCGGTTTTCAGGCGGCGCAGTTCTTCTTGGAAGGTCTTTTCCGCCCCCTCCACGCTGCGGATGAGATAGTGGGGCAGCTTGGTGGCGATGGAGACCTTCTCACGGAGGCCGTGCTTGTGGAGGATGTCACCCAAGGCGGCCTCGCTGCCGGGGTAGATGTAGGCGGTGTCGAAGTAGTTGACGCCGCGTTCAACAGCGTGGAGCAGCAATTCCTCCGTGGCCGCCATGTCGATTTTGCCCAGCGTTTGGGGGAAGCGCATACAGCCGAAGCCGAGGATGGAGACGGGATTGCCGTATTTGTCGTTGCGGTATTGCATAGAATCGTCCTCATTTATCTAGGTTTTCTCCATCATACCCCAAATGGTGGAAAAGTACAAGTGCGGCTTTACTTTGGGGCGGAATTGGGGTATACTGTTCTCGAACATTTGCACGAGAGGAGGCGTAGAGAAATGAAAGACCGCGTGATTCTGCACTGCGACTTGAACTGTTTTTACGCCTCGGTGGAGCTGCTGGACTATCCCGCTCTCCAAAATGTGCCTGTGGCGGTGTGCGGCGATCCCAAGTCGCGGCACGGCATCATTCTCGCTAAGAATGAGCCTGCCAAGCAGCTGGGGGTCAAGACGGCGGAGACCATTTGGCAGGCCAAGCAGAAAGCCCCGGGGTTGGTGACGCTGCCGCCCCACCACGATTTGTACGCTAAATACAGCCGCCGCGTCAATGAGATCTACGGGCAGTACACCGACTTGGTTGAGCCCTTCGGCATTGACGAGAGCTGGCTGGACATTACGGGCAGCATGCACCTCTTCGGCGGCGATCCAAAGACGGTGGCGGACATGATCCGCAACCGTATCCGTGAGGAGCTGGGGCTCACCATCTCTGTAGGGGTCAGCTTCAACAAGGTGTTTGCCAAGCTGGGGAGCGACTATAAAAAACCCCATGCCACCACGGTTATCACCCGCGAGAATTGGCGGGAGATCATCCGCCCCCTCCCTGTCAGCGATATGCTTGGCGTGGGCAAGGCGGCGAAGAAGCTGCTGCACCAGTACGGCATCGACACGCTGGGGCAGCTGGCAGATCAAGATCGTGAGCTTTTAGAGCTGCTGATGGGCAAACTGGGCGGTCAGCTCCACGACTATGCCAATGGCTTAGATAACAGTCCTGTGCGGCCTCAGCATATCCACGAGCCTGTGAAGTCGGTGGGCAACGGTACGACTTTCCCGAAGAATCTCACTCATAAAGACGAGGTGCGGCAGGGGCTGAGTCTCCTCGCCGACAGTGTGGCGGGGCGATTGCGAAAACACGGGCTCTACTGCAGCGGCGTGTCGGTGAGTATCCGCTATGCCGATTTTAAGCAGTTTTCCCGTCAGATGCGGCTCCCCTCCCCTACCCATTTGATGAAGGATATTTTAGAGGCGGCGTGGCACTTAACGGAGCAGTCGTGGCACGCACCCGACCCCATCCGCGCACTGACCATTACGGCACTCTATCTCACCGACAGCGCCGAGAGCTATGAGCAGGTGGATCTCTTAGGCGGCGCGGCGGCGCAGAAGAATGAGAAGCAGGAGCGCTTGGAAGGAGCGATGGACGCTATCCGTGGGAAATACGGCAAGAGCGCCATCTCCTACGGCGGCAAGGGCGTGCTGGAAAACCACCATGATGATTAAAAAAGTCGTGTATCGAAGTGATACACGACTTTTTTAGTTAAACCCAAAGATTCTGCTGTTGCGTAGGTTCGGTGGGCTCTTCTACCTGTTCCTCCACCAGCACTTCCTCCTCTACGGGAGGCGGGGCTTCAGGGCCGTTGAGGGCAAGGCGATAGTAATCGTACTGGATCACGGCGCGGGCGTAGGCGTACTTGGCATCGATGATGGATTCCACCCGTGCCACATAGGTATCGTGTACCGCCACGCCGGGGTTGGGGGTGAAGGTGCGGGTAGCAGCCTCGTAAGTGCCGGCAGGGGTGATCCAGCTATTGCCCACAGGGGTGGGCAGGGTCACGAGAGGAAGTCGGATCGTAGCCATGTCGTTCTGTGAGCCAAGG
>JAZQMH010000159.1:0-7737 GCA_045543255.1 Vescimonas sp. | reverse complement strand
CGGTGAATGCCGGTATGGGCACCTGCGGTCTGTGCGGTCCTATCGGTGTTTGGACCGGCTGGCTGGCTCCCAGCGAAAAGGCTGTGGAGCTGTTCAATGCCACCGCTATCTCCCCCACCGCTATGGACTGGATCGGCTTGCTGCTGATCGCCATCGTCCTCCCCGCCGTGCTGACCCTCTTGTTTGCTTGGCCCCTCCGCAAGATGGGCTGGATCAAGGACGGCGACTTGAAGCTGGATCTCTAATCACCAAAAAGCACCGCCTGCGGGCGGTGCTTTTCATCGTTGTGGAGAGTAGCAAAGGACTTGCAACAGAGGGAAAATGTTGGTAGACTATCAGCAATAAGGAGATGATTGCAAATGGCAAAAACTATCATCGATGTCCATTCCCATATCGTGCCGCAAAACTATGTGGCGGCGCTGGAGCGAAACGGACGGCTGTTGGAGGACGGGTTCCCCTGCCCCAAATGGTCGATGGACCCCCAGTACGCCTTCATGGAGAGCGTGGGGATTCGCCATTGCGTCTTGTCCGTGTCCTCTCCCCATCAGATGGTGGGTACAGCGGAGGAAGGGCTGCGACTGACGCGGGAGTTGAACGAGGAAATGGCGCAGATGGTCAAAGATGACCCCGCCGCCTTCAGTTTTGCCGCCTGTTTGCCCCTGCCGCTGGTGGAAGAGTCGGTGGTGGAAGCTGTGTATGCGCTGGATGAATTGGGGGCTTGCGCCGTAAAGTTCCCCTCCAATGCCGATGGGCTGTACCCCGGGGATGAGCGCTTAGCGCCGCTGATGGATGTACTGAACGAGCGCCGCGCCGTGGTGCTGCTGCATCCCTGCAAGCCCCCTGTTGTGCCCCAAAACTGCTATACCGCAGGGCCGCTGCCCCTGTTCGAATTCTTGGGGGACACCACCCGCGCCGTTATTAACCTCTTGACCGCAAAAGTAGCCGAGCGCTGGCCCAATGTCCGCTTCATCGTGCCTCACAGCGGTTCGTTCCTGCCGCCTTTGGTGGATCGGCTGACGGGTATGACCCGCGCCATGGCTGCCAACGGCAAGGGTACGGCGGTGGATGTTCGCGCGGCACTTGAAAATTTCTACTTCGACCTCGCAGGGGATGCCCTGCCCGCCGCCGTGCCTGCCCTGCTGAAAATCACCACCCCCGACCACCTGCTCTTTGGCGGCGACTTCCCCTATACCCCGCCCCATATGGTGCAGGAGCATATAGACGCGCTGCGGAACGATCCACAGACCGCACCCTTTGCCGAAGGGATTTTCTATGAAAACGCCCTCAAATTACTGCATCTGCCCGAATAAACATAAAAGCACCGCCCGCAGGCGGTGCTTTTCTTCTTAATACTGTTCAAGCAGTGCCTCGCAGCCTTCCAACACATCGCGGTAGGTGTCCTCAAAGTTGCCTGTATACCACGGGTCGGCTACTTCCTGCCCTGCGCGGGGCGTGAAGTCCAAGAGAAGGTGCATTTTCCCCTCCCGATCCTCGCCGCAGATGCGCTCTAAGCGGCGCAGGTTGTCGCGATCCATGACGATAAGGAGGTCGTAGTATTGGTAGTCCCCTGCCGTTACCTGCCGCGCCGTCTTGCCTGCGCAGGAGATGCCCACTTGGGCAAGCTTGCGGCGGGTGCCGTGGTGGACACCATTGCCGATCTCCTCACGGCTGACGGCGGCAGAGGCGATCTCGAAATCACCGCTGCGGCCTGCTTTGGCCGCCAAATCTTTCATGACAAACTCCGCCATGGGGCTTCTGCAGATATTGCCGTGGCAGATAAAAAGGATCTTGGTCATTGCACGTTCCTCCAAGAATGGTTTTTGCTATTATAGCACAGACCGCGGGAAATGGGAAGGTGCAAAACGCCGCCATGCAGGCGGGATTGAAAATACGGCAAATTTGGTGTACACTTAGGAAAAAGAGGTGAGTGGGTAATGAAACAAACGAAACGGATGGCTATGTGCGGCATGATGGCGGCGCTGAGTGTGGTATTGATGGTGCTGGGCGGGGCACTGGGCTTGGGCATGTACGTCTCTCCCCTGCTGGCGGGCCTATGCTTAATTCCCATCGGAAACGCCTACGGGAAGAAGTATCAGGTGATCCTGTGGCTGGCGGTCAGCGCCCTTTCCCTGCTCTTAGTGCCCAATATCGAGGAAAGCCTCATGTACCTCTGCCTCTTCGGCTGCTATCCCATCCTTCGCCCTCAATTTCAAAAACTGCCGAAGGTGCTGCGGTTTATTACGAAGCTGCTGTTCTTCACCGTGGTATTTACGGCGCTGCAGCTGCTCATTACCCTTGTCCTCGTGCCCGAGGTTATGGGAACGGGCATGATGGTCGCGCTGATCGTGCTGGCAGATGTAACGCTGATGGTCTACGACTTTGTGCTGCCCCGCGTGGAGTGGCTGCTGCAAAAGAAACTCGGAAAATCGATGAAACGATAACAAAAAACTCCCACCTGCGTGGCAGGTGGGAGTTTTTTTGCAGTAAAAGGTTCTCTTTTAAGAACAACGGCTTAGAACAGGCCCGTGATCTTGCCGGTCTCGTCCACGTCGATCTTCTCGGCGGCGGGGACTTTGGGAAGGCCGGGCATGGTCATAATGTCGCCGGTGAGGGCAACCAGGAAGCCTGCGCCGGCGCTGACTTTCAGGTTGCGGACGGTGACGGTGAAGCCCTCGGGGGCACCCAGCAGGGTCTGATCGTCGGAGAAGGAGTACTGGGTCTTAGCCATGCAGATGGGCATCTTGCCAAAGCCCTGTGCCTCCAGCTGTGCCATCTGCTTCTTGGCACCGGCAGTCAGCGCCACGCCGTCAGCGTGATAGACGCGCTTGCAGATGTCGTTGAGCTTTTTCTCGATGGAATCCTCCGTATCGTAGGCGAAGCGGAAGTTGTTCTCGCACTCGCAGAGACGGACGACCTCCTCAGCAAGGGCGATACCGCCCTCGCCGCCCTTGGCCCACACCTCGGACAGGGCCACGTTGACGCCTAGCTCACGGCACTTATCCTCCACCAGCTTCAGTTCGGCAGCGGTATCGGTGGGGAATGCGTTGATAGCCACCACGCAGGGCAGGCCGTACACATCCTTGATGTTGGACACGTGGCGCAGCAGGTTGGGCATACCGGCCTCGAGAGCCGCGAGATTCTCGTTGTTCAGCTCGGCCTTGGGCACGCCGCCGTGATTCTTCAGTGCGCGGACGGTAGCCACCACCACAACGGCATCGGGGCGCAGGCCGGCGAGACGGCACTTAATGTCCAAAAACTTCTCAGCGCCCAAGTCAGCACCGAAGCCTGCCTCGGTGACGGTGTAGTCGCCCAGACGCATGGCGATCTTGGTAGCCATGACGCTGTTGCAGCCGTGGGCGATGTTGGCGAAGGGGCCGCCGTGGACGAGGGCGGGCGTGCCCTCCAAAGTCTGCACTAGATTGGGCTTAAGGGCATCCTTCAGCAGAGCTGCCATAGCGCCGTCAGCCTTCAGATCCTTGGCGGTAACGGGCTGATCGTCGTAGGTGTAAGCCACCACCATGCGGCCCAAACGTGCCTTCAGATCCAGAATATCGCTGGCGAGGCACAGCACGGCCATGACCTCGGAGGCCACGGTGATGTCGAAGCCGTCCTCACGGGGTACGCCCTGCATCTTGCCGCCGAGACCGTCCACCACGTTGCGGAGCTGACGGTCGTTCATATCCACACAGCGCTTCCACACGATGCGCTTGACATCGATGCCCAGTGCGTTGCCCTGCTGAATGTGGTTATCCAGCATGGCAGCCAGCAGGTTGTTGGCAGCACCGATGGCGTGGAAGTCACCGGTGAAGTGGAGGTTGATGTCCTCCATGGGCACCACCTGTGCGTGACCGCCGCCGGCAGCGCCGCCCTTGACACCGAACACGGGGCCGAGGGAGGGCTCACGGAGGGCCACCATGACATTCTTGCCCAGCTTCTTGAGGCCATCGGCGAGACCCACGGTGGTGGTGGTCTTACCCTCACCGGCGGGGGTGGGGTTGATGGCGGTGACGAGGATCAGCTTACCGGGCTCACCCTCGGTCTCACGGAGGATATTGTAGTCGATCTTTGCCTTGTGGTTGCCGTAGAGCTCCAGATACTTATCGTCGATACCGGCAGTCTTGGCGATCTCGGTAATGTGGCGCAGCTCACAGGCCTGCGCGATCTCAATATCGGATAAAATCTTCATTCTCTCTTCTCTCCTTAGCCGTTATTTCCGGTGGTACGCAGGGTCACGTCGTGGTAGCCGCCCTCCACGATGGAGGTGGCGCTGACAAGGGTGATGCGCGCCTCGGCCTGCAGCTGAGGAATGGAGGTCACGCCGCAGTTGCACATGGTGGACTTGACCTTATACAGGCTCTTCTCCACGTTGTCATGGAGAGAACCGGCGTAGGTAACGTAGGAGTCCACGCCCTCTTCAAAGGCCAGCTTATTCTTGCCGCCCAAGTCGTAGCGCTGCCAGTTACGGGCGCGGTTGGAGCCCTCGCCCCAGTACTCCTTGACGTAGACGCCGTTCACCAGCAGCTTGTTGGTGGGAGACTCGTCAAAGCGGGCGAAGTAGCGACCCAGCATCAGAAAATCAGCGCCCATAGCCAGCGCCAGCGTCATGTGGTAGTCGTGGACGATACCGCCGTCGGAGCAGATGGGGACATAGATGCCCGTCTCTTCAAAGTACTCGTCGCGGGCGGCAGCCACTTCGATCACGGCGGTAGCCTGACCGCGGCCGATACCCTTGGTCTCGCGGGTGATGCAGATAGAGCCGCCGCCGATACCCACCTTGACAAAGTCGGCACCTGCCTCGGCAAGGAAGCGGAAGCCGTCGCGATCCACCACGTTGCCTGCACCGATCTTCACGCTGTCGCCATAGCGCTCGCGGACGAAGTCGATGGTCTTTTTCTGCCAGAAGGAATAGCCCTCGGAGGAGTCGATGCAGAGGACATCCACGCCGGCCTCCACCAGTGCGGGAACACGCTCGGCATAGTCGCGGGAGTTGATGCCTGCGCCCACCATGTAGCGCTTGTCAGCGTCCATGAGGCTGTTGGGCTGCTCCTTATGCTCGGAATAGTCCTTGCGGAACACGAAGTACACCAGATGATCGTTCTCATCCACGATGGGGAGCGCGTTCAGCTTGTGATCCCAAATGATGTCGTTGGCCTCCTTGAGGGTGGTGCCCAGAGGAGCGGTCACCAGCTTCTCGCGGGGGGTCATGAAGGTGGAGACCTTCTCATCGCCGCTCATGCGGGAAACGCGGTAGTCACGACCCGTGACGATACCCAGCAGCTTACCGTTGGGCTGGGCATCCTCGGTGATAGCCACGGTGGAGAAGCCGAACTGCTCCTTCAGCTTCAGCACGTCGGCGAGGGTGTGGTCGGGGGTCAGATTGGACTTGCTGACCACGAAACCGGCCTTGTGACTCTTGACGCGGCGCACCATCTCGGCCTGAGACTCAATAGACTGAGAGCCGAAGATGAAGGACATGCCGCCCTCCTTGGCAAGAGCGATGGCCAGCGTGTCGTTGGACACGGACTGCATCACGGCAGAGACCATGGGGACATTGAGGGTGATGGGGCACTCCTCCTGACCCTTGCGGTACTTCACCAGCGGGGTCTTGAGGGACACGGCATCGGGTACGCAGTGCTCATCGGTGTAACCGGGCACCAGCAGATACTCGCTGAAAGTATGGGACGGTTCGGAATAATAGAAAGCCATAGGTATCTCCCCCTTATCTAAAGTATTTCATAGCGGACTTGAACATCTTCATATCAAATTCGCCGGGTACGTTCTTGTAGAGGTTCTTGCCGATACGCTCGGAGTGACCCATCTTGCCCAACACGCGGCCATCGGGAGAGGTGATGCCCTCGATGGCGCAGACAGAGCCGTTGGGGTTGTAAGCCGTCAGCATGGAGGGCTTACCCTCGGCGTCCACATACTGGGTGGCGATCTGACCATTTGCTGCCAGCTCCTTCACCAGCTCGGGGGAGGCGATGAAGCGACCCTCGCCGTGGGAGATGGGGATGGTGTAGATCTCGCCCTCGTTCATGCCGCTGAACCAAGGAGACTTGGTAGAGCAGATGCGGGTACGCACCAAGCCGGACTGATGGCGGCCGATGGTGTTGTAGGTAAGAGTGGGGAACGTATCGTCGGTGTCGAGGATCTTGCCGAAGGGCACAAGACCCAGCTTAATCAGTGCCTGGAAGCCGTTGCAGATACCCAGCATCAGGCCGTCGCGGTTATCCAGCAGTGCCGTTACCTGCTCCTTCACAGCGGGGCTGCGGAGGAAGGCGGTAATGAACTTGGCAGAGCCATCGGGCTCGTCGCCGCCGGAGAAGCCGCCGGGGATCATCAGCATCTGAGCGTTCTTGATGGCGGCAGCGAAATCCTCCACGCTGCGGGCAAGAGGGGGGGGGGGGGGGGTGCGGGTGGCGGGGCTCTCCGCCTCGCCGCCTGCCTCCATGACGGCGCGGGCGCTGTCATACTCGCAGTTGGTGCCGGGGAACACGGGGATCAGTACTCGGGGGCTAGCGTTCTTGACGGAAGCGCTGATATTGCACTTACCCTCGTAGGTGAAGGTGGGAATCTCACCCTCGCCCTTGGCGATGGTGGGATAGACATCCTCCAGCACGGCCTCGTTGATGGCGAGGAGCTCGGCGATGGTGGCGCTGTCCGCGCCCAGAGTGATGGACTCGCCGCCGGTCTTACCGAGGTAAAGTGCGCCCTCCACAGCCTCGGTGACCTCGGCGATGATAGCGCCGGGCATGGGGCGATGGAAGTCCACATCAGCTCCAGCGGTGAAGCCCACATTGTTACCGAAGGACATCTTCATAAGGCCTTCGCTGATGCTCTGCTCCACAGCCCATGCAGCGGCGACCTTGCCTGCCTTGCAAAGAGCGTGGAACTGCTCCCAAGCGGCGGTGTCACCCTCGAAGAGGTACACGCCGTGGCCTGCGGCCTTGAACTCGGGGCTGATGACCTCATCTGCCTTCACGGGGCAGACGGCGAAGGAGATCAGCGTGGGAGGTACATCCTTATCCATGAAGGTGCCGGACATGGAGTCCTTACCGCCGATGGCGGCAGCACCCAGCTCCAGCTGGGCATCCAGTGCGCCGAGAAGGGCGGCAAAGGGCTTGCCCCAGCGGACAGACTCGGTACGCAGACGCTCAAAGAACTCCTGGAAAGAGAGGTATGCCTTGGTGTAATCGGCACCGGCGGCCACCAGCTTTGCCATGGAGGTGTAGACTGCGCCATAAGCGCCGTCGTAGGGAGAGGCGGACAGCGTCTCGGGATCGCAGCCCCAAGCCATCAAGCTGCCCTGCTCGGTGTGCTGACCGGGCAGCACGGGCAGCAGCGCTGCCATGGCCTGTGCGGGGGTACGCTGACGGACACCGCCGTAGGGCATCAGCAGCGTACCTGCGCCGATGGTGCTGTCGAAGCGCTCCACGAGACCGCGGCGGGAGGCGCAAGAGAGGCTGCCTGCCATATCGCGGAGAGAGGTAAATCTCGTAGCAGTCAAGGTATCACGCTTTACAGCGGGAACGGAAATATCAGCGTGCTTCACGGCGCCGTTAGTGGCGAGGAAGTCGCGGGAGAGGTCGGCGATGGTGTTGCCCTTCCAGTGCATGACCATGCGGTTCTCATCGGTGACGGTAGCCACTACGTAGGCCTCCAGATTCTCACGGGAGGCGGCGGCGATGAAGGCATCCACATCCACGGGGGCTCCCCCCACTGCCATACGCTCCTGAG
>JAZQMH010000158.1:0-6544 GCA_045543255.1 Vescimonas sp. | reverse complement strand
CTTCTTACCCTGCTCGATGCACTCCTTCTTGTAAGTGCCGGCAACGGGATGCTGGAAACGGGTGGGGTTGGTGGAGTTACCGGTGATGGAAACATCCACGCCCTCGAGATGCATGATCGCCACGCCCTCGCGGACATCGTCAGCGCCGTAGCAGCGGACGTTGGCGCGCTCACCCTCGCTGTAGCGGGTCTCCTTGACAATAGCGACCTTGCCGGAAGCATAGTCAAACTGAGTCTGCACATAGGTGAAACCGTTGATACGGGAGATGATCTGTGCAGCATCCTTACCCAGACCGTTCAGGATAACGCGCAGGGGCTCCTTGCGGGCCTTGTTGGCGTTGCGGACGATACCGATAGCACCCTCAGCAGCGGCGAAGGACTCGTGTCCTGCCAGGAAGGCGAAGCACTTGGACTCGTTGCTCAGCAGCATAGCGCCCAGGTTACCGTGGCCGAGACCGACCTTACGATCCTCGGCGACAGAGCCGTCAATGCAGAAGGCCTGCAGGCCGATACCGATGCACTTAGCAGCCTCAGCAGCAGTCTTCACACCGGACTTCAGAGCGATAGCGGCGCCCACGGTGTAAGCCCAGCAGGCGTTCTCGAAGCAGATGGGCTGGATGCCCTTGACGATCTCGTAGGGGTTGAAGCCCTTCTCCTTGCAGATGTCGAGGCACTCCTCAACGGAATTGATACCGTACTGAGCGAGGACGCCATTGATCTTATCAATTCTTCTCTCGTAGCTTTCAAACAGAGCCATAATTACGTCCTCCCTTCTTACTCATGACGCGGATCGATATACTTCGCCGCGTTCTCAAACTGACCGTAGTGACCCTTGGCCTTCTCAATGGCCTCGTTGGCATCGATGCCCTTCTTGACAAAGTCCATCATCTTGCCCAGGTTCACAAACTCGTAACCGATGATCTCGTTGTCCTTGTTCAGAGCAACGCGGGTGCAGTAACCCTCTGCCATCTCCAGATAACGGGGGCCCTTCTCGCGGGTGGCGAACATGGTACCCACCTGAGAGCGCAGACCCTTACCCAGATCCTCCAGAGAAGCGCCAACAGCCAGACCGTTCTCGGAGAAAGCGGACTGGGTGCGGCCGTAGACGATCTGCAGGAACAGCTCACGCATAGCGGTGTTGATAGCGTCGCACACCAGATCGGTGTTGAGAGCCTCCAGCAGGGTCTTGCCGATGAGGATCTCGGAAGCCATAGCGGCACTGTGGGTCATGCCGGAGCAGCCCAGAGTCTCCACCAGAGCCTCTTCAATAATGCCATTCTTAACATTCAGCGTCAGCTTGCAGGCGCCCTGCTGAGGAGCGCACCAACCCACACCGTGGGTGAAGCCGGAAATGTCGGAGATCTGCTTTGCCTGTACCCACTTGCCCTCCTCAGGGATGGGAGCGGGACCATGGTACGCGCCCTTGGCGACGGGACACATATGCTGAACCTCGGTCGTGTAAATCATAGTAATGATTTTCCTTTCTCTTATGAATTTTGAGGTAACTCAATAATATACGAAGTGTCACACCGGACACATGTCGTTATAACTTAGCGGGCAACAAAGCCCACCTTGCGCTGCACCTTGCTGAGGGTCTTCTGAGCAAGGTAACGGGCACGCTCGGCACCCTCTTTGTAAACGCTCTCAAGATAGGCCTTATCTGCCATGATGCGCTCACTCTCCTCACGGATGGGACGGAGCAGCTCAACCACAGCCTCACCAACGGCGGGCTTAAAGACACCGTAGCCCTGACCGGCAAACTCGGCCTCAGCCTCTTCGATGGTCTTGCCGGTAGCAGCGCAGTAGATGGTCAGCAGGTTGGAGATACCAGCCTTGTTCTCCTTATCGAACTTCACAGCCATCTCGCAGTCGGTGACGGCGCGCTTGAACTTCTTCATGATGACCTCGGGGGCATCCATGAGGTTCACACAGCCATCAGGCAGGGACTTGCTCATCTTGGTGGTAGGATCATCCAAAGACATGACGCGGGCGCCCATCTTGGGGATGAAGGACTCGGGCAGGGTGAAGGTATCGGAATAGATGCCGTTGAAACGCTGGGCGATGTCGCGGGTCAGCTCCACATGCTGGCGCTGATCCTCACCCACGGGGACGAGGTCTGCCTGATACAGCAGAATGTCGGCAGCCATCAGCACGGGGTAAGTAAAGAGGCCTGCGGTAATGTTGTCGGCGTGCTGGGCAGCCTTGGCCTTGAACTGGGTCATGCGGCTCAGCTCACCAAACTGGGTATAGCAGTTGAGGATCCAGCCCAGCTCTGCGTGCTGAGGCACATGGCTCTGAATGAACATGATGTTCTTCTCAGGATCAAGGCCGCAGGCGATATACTGTGCCAGCTGATTCACGCTGCGCTTACGCATCAGCGCGGGATCCTGACGGACAGTGATGGCGTGCATATCCACGATACAATACAGGCAATCATACTCATCCTGCAGGGCTACCCAGTTTTTGATAGCGCCCATATAAGAACCCAGCGTCAGCTCACCGGAGGGCTGAATACCGCTGAAAATACGCTTTTTTCTATTCTGCTCCATAATCCGTAACCTCATTTCATCTCGGACATAGTGTCCCAGTATTCATTCTTCGCTATTCTATCATCTTCCGACAGAAAAAGCAATGGAAAAGGTCTGCAAATATCGGGATAATTATTGACTTTTTTTGTAGATGAAATATAATATATGGGTGATTTTTTGCATTTTAATACTTAAGCCGTAGGAGGACATGAAAAATGGCTGTTGATATGACCTATTTTGCCCAAATGGAAGAAAAAATTCCCCGTGGTAAGGTGCGTACTCGTTTCGCCCCTTCCCCCACCGGTTATATGCACGTAGGCAATCTCCGTACGGCACTGTATACCTGGCTCATTGCCCGCGCCAACAACGGTACGTTCATCCTGCGTATTGTAGATACCGATCAGGGTCGTTTGGTGGAAGGTGCTGTGGATGTGATCTACCGCACCATGGCTGAGTGCGGCCTCACCCACGATGAAGGCCCCGATGTTGGCGGCCCTGTGGCTCCCTACATCCAGTCCGAGCGCCGCGATACCTACGGCAAGTACGCTGAGCTCTTGGTGGAAAAGGGCGGCGCTTACTACTGCTTCTGCGAGAAGAGCGAGTCCGAGGAGGACAGCGGCGACTTCCAGCGTGCTGTCGATCCCTGCCGTGACCTGCCTTTGGAGGAGGCTAAGGCCCGCGTTGCCGCCGGTGAGCCCTATGTCATTCGTCAGCGCATCCCCGCTGAGGGCAGCACCACCTTCCACGATGCTATCTTCGGCGATATTACTGTGGAAAACTCCACGCTGGACGATCAGGTGCTTTTGAAGCGCGACGGTCTGCCCACCTACAACTTCGCCAACGTCATCGATGACCATCTGATGGGCATCACCCACGTGGTGCGCGGCAGCGAGTATCTCTCCTCCGCTCCCAAGTACAATCTGCTGTACGAGGCATTTGGCTGGGAAGTTCCCACCTATGTCCACTGCTCCCCCGTCATGCGCGATGCTCAGAACAAGATGTCCAAGCGCCATGGTGATCCCAGCTACGAGGATCTGAAGGCACGCGGTTATCTCACTGAGGCCATCCTCAACTACGTGACGCTGCTGGGCTGGTCTCCCCGCGGCGAGTATACCGAGCAGGAGATCTTCTCTTTGGAGGAGCTGAGCCGCATCTTCGATATGACCGGCATCTCCAAGTCCCCCGCTATCTTCGACATTGCCAAGCTGGATCACTTCAATGCCGTGTATCTCCGCGCCATGACCCCCGAGGCCTTTGCCGAGGTAGCTGCTCCCTATATCCGCGAGAGCGTGAAGGGTGACTACGACATCGCCGCTATCGCCGCCCTCCTGCAGGCACGCTGCGAGCATCTGACGGACATTCCCGAGAAGGTGGACTTCTTCGATACGCTCCCTGAGTACGATATCGATCTCTTTACCAACAAAAAGTCCAAGACCAATCCCGAGGTGTGCCGCGCCATGCTGGAGAAGGCCATCCCCATGCTGGAAAATCTGCCTCAGTGGGATAATGAGTCCATCCACAATGGTCTCATTGATCTGGCTGTATCCCTCGAGGTGAAGAACGCCACCCTCATGTGGCCTGTCCGCATTGCCGCAGCCGGTAAGGCTGTTACCCCCGGCGGCGCTGTGGAGATCTGCCACATTCTCGGCCGTGACGAGTGCCTGCGCCGTCTGCGTGCCGGTCTTGAAAAGCTGAACTAAGAATCCGTAGAAACATAGTATTCCGTCGGAATGACGGCGAAAGGAGAATCGCAATGGATAAGCGAATGAACAATGTACCCGAACTGTTTGGCAGCATGGTGTTTACCGAGGAAAAGATGCGCCAGCGTCTGAGCCCCGAAACGTATCATGCTTGGCAGCAGTGCCTTGCACAGGGTGCGTCTTTGAATCGTGACATTGCCGATAAAATCGCCGTCGCCATGAAGGACTGGGCCATTGAGCTGGGTGCTACCCATTATACCCACTGGTTCCAGCCCATGACGGGATTTACCGCCGAAAAGCACGATAGCTTTATTGTCCCCGATGGTAAGGGCAGCATTCTGATGGAGCTCTCCGGCAAGGAATTGAGCCGCGGTGAGGCCGACGCCTCCTCCTTCCCCTCCGGCGGCCTGCGCGCCACCTTTGAGGCCCGCGGTTATACCGCATGGGATCCCACCTCCTACGCCTTTGTCAAGGACAAGACCCTCTATATCCCCACCATCTTCTGCTCCTACTCCGGTCAGACGCTGGATAAGAACACGCCTCTGCTGCGTTCTATCCGCGCGTTGGATCGCCAGTGTATGCGTATCCTGCGGCTCTTCGGCAACACGGAGGCACAGCATGTAACGGCACAGGTGGGTGCCGAGCAGGAGTACTTCCTTATCGACAAGGAATATTACCGTCAGCGCCTCGATCTGCGGCTGTGCGGACGCACCCTCTTTGGTGCCAAGCCTCCCAAGGGACAGGAGCTGGATGACCACTATTATGGCTCTATCAAGCCCCGCGTGGCAGCCTTTATGCATGAGCTGAACTGCGAGCTGTGGAAACTGGGCGTGTTCGCCAAGACCCAGCACAATGAGGCCGCCCCTTCTCAGCACGAGATCGCTCCTGTCTACTGCGATGCCAACATCGCCTGCGATCACAATCAGCTGACGATGGAGATGCTCAAGACCGTGGCAGCGCGCCACAATTTCGTGTGCCTGCTCCACGAAAAGCCCTTTGAGGGTGTCAACGGCAGCGGTAAGCATGATAACTGGTCTTTGTGCACCGACCGTGGTGAGAATCTCCTCAAGCCTGGCAATACCCCCAGTCAGAACGCTCAGTTCCTGCTGTTCCTCGCTGCCTTTATTAAGGGCGTGGACGAATATCAGGACATGCTGCGCTGCTGCGTGGCCTATCCCGGCAACGATTGCCGTCTTGGCGGTCACGAAGCCCCCCCTGCTGTTTTGTCCGTGTTCCTCGGCGATGAGCTGACCGCCATTCTTGAAGCTATCATCAGCGGTGAGGAATACGTGGAGGTCACCAAGCGCAAGCTGGAGATCGGCGTGGATACCCTCCCTGAGATCCCTCAGGACACCACTGACCGCAACCGTACCTCCCCCATCGCCTTTACCGGTAATAAGTTCGAGTTCCGTATGGTGGGCTCCAGTCAGTCTATCGCCAGCCCCACTGCGGTGCTGAACACCATGATGACCGAGGAACTTTGCAAGTTCGCCGACATTTTGGAAAAGGCCGAGGATTTCCAGTCTGCATTGCAGAAGCTGCTGAAGGACACCTTCACCAACCACAGCCGCATCATCTTCAATGGCAACGGTTACGGTGAGGAATGGATCGCCGAGGCAAAACGCCGCGGCCTCAGCAATCTCCGCGACACGGTGGAAGCCCTGCCCGCCTATATCGACAAGCGCAACATTGACCTCTTCGGTCGCCACGGCATCCTGACCCGCGCTGAGCTGGAAGCCCGCTATGAGATCCATTTGGAGAACTACTGCAAGGTGGTCACCATCGAATCCAACACCCTGCTGGAGATGACCCGCCGCTACATCCTCCCCGCTGCCACCACTTGCAGCGATGAGTTGGCTACCGCCATTTTCCACAAGCAGAACTGCGGTATTTCCGTACCTGTCACTACCGAAAGCGCCGCACTGCGCCGCATCTCTGAGCTCTCTTCTAAGATCTACAATGTCTGCGGCTCTTTGGAAAATGCTCTCAAGCGCGCGCCTGCCGCCGACGGCGGTTTGGCTGCGGCGAAATATTACCGCGATCAGGTGGATGCCAAGCGCCGCAAGATGAGTGAGCTTATCAATGAGCTGGAAATCCTCTGCGCCGCCAAGAACTGGCCCTTCCCCACCTATGCCGATATTCTCTTTGCAATGTAAAATACGCAGAAAAAAACGGAGCGAAATTCGCTCCGTTTTTTTATTTCATAATGGTCACATCCATCTTGGGATAGGGGATGGAAATGTTCTCTTCAAAGAACACCTCCTGTACGATCCCCAATGTTGCGCGGCGTGCAGCGCCCTTCTTAGATGGGTCAACG
>JAZQMH010000157.1:0-2246 GCA_045543255.1 Vescimonas sp. | reverse complement strand
GGCAGAGGGTTTCCATCATCTCGCCCAGCTGCTTGCGGATGACCTCCGCCATCTCACCAAGGCGACCCTCCACGGAGGCTTGGATACGGGAGATCACATCTGCGCCGTAGCTGCGCTGGGCGTTGCCCTCGCCTGCCACGGCAACGGTCTTGCCGCTTTCCAAGTTCACCAAGTGGCAGGCAACGGTAGTCGTACCAATATCCACCGCCACGCCGTAGCCCTGTAAGCCGCTGTCGCAGGCGAACACGGCATCGCTGCCCAGTTCCACCTCCAACTCGGCGGTATGGGGCAGCTCCACCATCATGCCGTCCGCAGCCTCGGTCTGACAGGCGAGGTGTGCCTCGCCGCCAATATACACCGTACACTTACCGCACGTGCCATTGCCGCCGCAGGGAGCGGACACCTCGTAGCCCGCCTCGCGGAGGATCTCCAACAGGGTCTGACCTACGGTAAAGGTAAGCTCTTTTTTATCATTTCCTTGCTGTACGAAAATCGTCATACGAACACCTCACTCTTTGTCCTTATCATAACAGAAAAAGCGGGGCAGTTGCAATAGACATCCTGCATGATATGATGCAGTTTTCTTATTGAATCGATAGCCACTTCGTGCTATAATCGTAAAAAACGACTGGGAGGACACATCTATGACGACAGAACAGGTAATTGCCATGGCTTTGGAGGTCGGTTTTGACCATGTGGGCGAAATTGATCCCAAGGATTTGAAGTTCCTCCCCGAGGTGCGGGATATGTGCAGTGCCAACCGCTGCCATTCCTACAATAAGAGCTGGGCTTGTCCCCCTGCCTGCGGCACACTGGAGGAGATCACCGAGCGGGCAAGGCAGTATCACCGCGGCATCGTCATCCAGTCCACGGGACAGATGGAGGATGATTTCGATGTGGAGTGCATGATGGAGACGGAGAAGCTGCAGAAGAAGCGGTTTTTCGAGATTATCAAGCTGCTGCAGAAGGAGTTCCCCAACTGCCTCGGCATGAGCGCAGGCACTTGTACCCTCTGCCCTAAGTGCGCTTATCCCGACGAGCCCTGCCGCCATCCCGAGCTGATGTTCCCCTCCATGGAAGCTTACGGTCTGCTGGTGAGCGATGCCTGTACCTCCGCTGGACTGGAATACTACTACGGCAAAAATACCATGACCTATACGAGCTGCATCTTGCTGGATTAAGGCATCTCACAGCACGCCTCATCAAGCAACGATGAGGCGTGTTTTTGATGAAGAAGGGAATTGTGCCTATGAATACGACACAAATTAAGTGCTTTTTGGCCTTGGCGGAAACGCTGAACTATACCCGTGCCGCTGCGCGGCTCTATCTCTCCCAACCTGGCTTGAGCCGCCAAATCAACTCCATCGAGCAGGAGTTGAATACGCAGCTCTTTATCCGCAATCAGCGCAATGTGCGTTTGACTCCCGCAGGTGCGCTGCTGGCGGAAAAGCTGCGTCCCTTGATGGAGACTTACGAACAGGCCATCGACCAAGTGCAGACGGTGGGCCGCGGCTATACGGGCGTGCTGGACATTGGCCTGCTGGAAGGGCAGCGTCTTGACACGGAGATCGTGGATCTTTTCTATAGCTTCATGCAGCAGTATCCCAACATCAGCCTTCAAATCTGCCAAGGCTCTTTCGGCGATTTGCGCCGTCAGATGCACAATGGCAAGTTAGACCTTATCTTCACCATCCACTTCGATGTGATGGACGAGGAGGATGTGGAGACTTATGCCCACGGCGACAGTACAGAGAAGGCCTATTTTGCCATCTCCAAGAAGCTGCCCATCGCCCAGCAGGAGTGCATTACCCCCGAGGAACTGGTGAAGGAGACCATGCTCATTATCTCCCCCGAGGACAGCCGCATGGGTGCTACCATGACCACGGAGTTCTTTAAGAGCAAGGGCTTGATGTCCTTCAATACCCGCTATGCACCCAACCTGCCCACCCTCGCGTTGTGGATCGAGGCGGGCTTGGGCTTTGGCATCATCAATGGGCATACCAATGTGGCGGCGAACCCCTCCGTCCGTTTGATCCCCGAAATTCCCCTCAACGAGGCATATTCCTGCGCCGCATGGCTGCGGGGCAACGAAAATCCCGCACTGGCTTTGTTCTTGGAAATGCTGAAGCGGCAGTAAGTAAAACGATTTAACATAGTAATAGTAGTGAAAGAAACACGCTCTGCCAATGGCAGATCGTTTTTGCTATGTAATGGTCAAAGGGAGAAGAGCTTGTCATCGTTATCCG
>JAZQMH010000156.1:0-3178 GCA_045543255.1 Vescimonas sp. | reverse complement strand
TAGATCAGCAGGAAGGTGAAACCACCGTTTGCGCCCATCTTATTGGGGAAGCCCCAAATGTTACCCAGGCCAACGGCGGAGCCAACGGCGGCCATGATAAAGCCGAAATTGGACTTAAAGCCTTTTCTTTCCATAGTTTTCTCTCCTTTTAAAAAAGTGTGTTTCCCATGATTACAGGAAACTTTGTAGTGTTGTCCACGGGGAAAAAAGCAATAATTTCCCTATGAACACAACTATGGGACCATACAGGAAGTATACAGGATTTGACACCATGACGCAATTGCTAAAATTAACAAAATTTTAGCAATACTTTTTACTGTTTTAACATTCTGTGAACGAAATTAAAGGTGATTTTAATGACATCTTTTTCACAATAATGGGGAATGGGAAGAAAGGAAAAAGAAGAACCGTTTCACCGTGGGAAACTATAGGCGGCAGCGGGGCGGTTGGGGAAAAATATTCTTGCAATCAGGGGGAAAGTGTGATAAAGTGCCATAGAGGCTGCCTTGTTATTTAAATAACGTATAGTCTCGCGGACAATTGAATAGAGAACAAACCATTATTTCTGTCTCCGCCGAAGAATGAGCGGAGAGAAGGAGAAGAACATGAAAAAAGCAATTTCTCTTTTCCTGTCACTGGTGATGATCTGCGCTGTACTCTGCGCCTGCGGAGACGGCAGCAGTAATGGTGACGAAGGAAGTAACGGCTTGCAGGATGCGCGTAAAGCCGCCAACGAGATCGTTGTGGCCATCGCGCAGGACCCGGAAGACAGTCTTGACCCCCACGCGGCAGCGTCGGCAGGAACCAGAGAGGTCTTATTCAACATCTATGAGGGCTTGGTGAAAACAGGCCCTACCGGTGAATTGATCCCCGCTGTGGCAGAAAGCTACAAGGTTTCTGAGGATGGACTTGTCTATACCTTCACGCTTCGTGAGGGTGTAAAGTTCCACAATGGTGAACCCGTGACGGCGGAGGATGTGATTTACTCTCTGACTCGCTGCGCCGACAACTCGGGTGACTCTGCCCTTGTGTCGGCGTTTTCTGCTATCCGTGATCTGCAGGCAATCGATGAAAAGACGGTTACGTTCCGTCTTGAGCAGCCCAACATGGAGCTTATCTACTTCATGACTGCTGCCATTATCCCCGCAAACTCCGACGCCATGTCCTCCTATCGTCCCGGCACGGGCCCCTTCGTGCTGACAGAGCGTACTCCTCAGGAGAGCATCGTGCTGGAGCGCTTTGACGAGTATTGGGGTGAGGCCGCAGGCGTGCAGAAGGTGACCTACCGCATCTATGAGGATGCCACCGCTCTTATGATGGCCCTCAAGGGCGGCAGCGTGGATGTGTGCGCCCACCTGACCTCTGCCCAGACGGCCCAGCTCAGCGACCAGTTCTCCATTTTGGAGGACACCATGAACTTGGTGCAGGCCGTGTATCTCAACAACGCTGTGGAGCCTTTTAATAATGTGAAGGTGCGTCAGGCTATCAGCTACGCCATTGATCGTCAGATGATCATGGACGTGGTCTTTGACGGTCACGGCACAGCCGTGGGCAGCAGCATCTATCCCAAGCTGGAGCGCTACTTCATGCCCGAGCTGGTGGATTACTATGAGTACGATCCCGCCAAGGCGAAAGATCTGTTGGCGCAGGCGGGATATCCCGATGGCTTTGATATGACCATCACCGTCTCTTCCAACTATCAGCCCCATATGGACACCGCCGAGGTGGTGGTGCAGCAGTTGGCAGCCATTGGCGTCCGCGCCAAGGTGCAGCCTGTGGATGCCACCACTTGGTACTCCGAGGCCTATACCAACCGCCAGTTCCAGTCCACCATTACGGGTCTTGATGCTAAGAACGTCACCGCCCGCGCCATGCTGGAGCGCTTTGTCTCCGACAATGGCAAGAACTTTATGAACTACAATAACCCTGAGTACGATGTCCTCTATCATACGGCACTGAACGCCACCGATGAGGATACTCAGACCGAGGCTTATAAGGCCATGGAGCAGATGCTGACGGAGGATGCCGCCAACCTGTACATTCAGGATATGGCTGACTTCGTGGCTGTCCGTCCCGACCTGCAGGGATATACCTTCTATCCCATCTATGCTCAGGACTTGGCAAAGCTCCACTACGCTGAGTAAGGCCGAATAAGTTAGACTGAATTTAGAAAGAGATGATGACCATGAAGAACATCGTAAAGAAAGTGCTGATGATGATTCTCACCATGGTCATCGTCTCTTTCTTCGCGTTTTTGGCATTCCAGATTATCCCCGGTGATCCCACCACCAAGATTTTGGGCAGTGAGGCCACGGCTGAGGCAGTGGCAGAGCTCCGTGCCGAGCTGGGGCTGGATCGCCCCTTCTTTGTGCGGTATTTCGAATGGATTACCCATGCTTTGCAGGGTGATTTTGGTCGCTCCTACATTTATAATATGTCCGTCTCAGAGCTGCTGCAGGGCAAGCTCTCTGTCACCATGCTCCTGACGGCCATTGCCTTTGTGATGATTGTGGTGCTATCCATCCCCTTGGGACTGGCGGCGGCATCCAGCTGCAAAATGTGGGTGGATCGTCTCTTCACAGTGCTGGGGCAGGTGGTCATGGCGGTGCCGCCCTTCTTTATCGGCATTTTGCTGACGCTGCTGTGCGGCCTTGTCCTCCACTGGTTTGATCCCGGTGCCTTTGTCCGTCCCGACGACGATTTTGGTGCCAGTGTGGTGTATCTCCTCTATCCCGCTTTTGCCATCGCACTGCCCCGCGTAGCCATGACGGTGAAGATGCTCCGCTCCTCCATTGGCGGCGAGATGAACAAGGACTATGTCCGCACCGCCTACAGCCGCGGCAATACCCGCATGGCGACACTCTATCGCCATGTGCTGCGCAATGCCGTGGTGCCCACGGTGGCCTTCCTGGCCATGACGGCAGCGGATATTGTGGCCGGTTCTGTGATTATCGAGCAGGTCTTTGCCATCTCCGGTATCGGCCGGCTGCTGCTGACCTCCATTTCCAACCGTGACTTCCCGGTGGTGCAGGCCATCGTGGTGATCCTTGCCCTTGTGGTGGTGTTGGTGAACTTCCTGGCCGACATCATCAACCAGCGGCTGGATCCGCGGCTGCGTTTGCGCTGAGGAGGGGGCCGACATGTTACTCAAACAGAAGTCGGATCGTAGCCATGGCGT
>JAZQMH010000155.1:0-6630 GCA_045543255.1 Vescimonas sp. | reverse complement strand
GTTTGGGGAACCACAGGACTTCCTCAGAATAGACGCACTCGCCGTCAATAACAGCGCGGACCTTACGGTCAGAACCACCTGCGTCAAAACCAATGCGGCAGCCATCCATATTGCCGCCCATGGGCTGTGCCACCTCGTTGGCAGCAGGGCACTGATCCAGAGGAAGATCGATCACTTCCAGCTCATGCTCATAAACCTGATGGAAGAACATGCAGTCAAACTTGCGCTCACCCTCGGGGGTGTAGGCCTTCTGCAGACGCTGAGCCAGCTCAGAGCAGCCGCAGATATAGACGCGGAAGCCGCCGGTGGACCACAGCAGGAACTTCACATAGCGCTCCACATAGCGATAGTCTGCCTCAGCCATCTCGGGCGTGCCGTGGATGAAGGTATGATGGACAGAGATACGCTCATTGTCACGCTCTACAGCGATAGAAATGGGCTGCTTGGCATCCTTGAGATAAGCCTCACGCCACACACCGAAGGGAATAAAGGTAGGATCCAGCTTGGGAGCATGTTTCATCTCGTAATTAATACCTAAGTACTGCATCGTGATTTCCTCCAAAATTTCTTATCTTATGTTGTTTTAAAGAATCAGAACGACATACACATACACCTGTATCATAGCAGATGTTACGGGAAATTTCCATAGCATATTTTTGTTTTCAGGGCATTTTCAGAGAATTTATCAATAAAAATCGGCCCGTCATAGAAACGACGGACCGATGTATTTCACTGGCGGTCAAGACCCAGTTTTTTCAGTTCTTCACTCAGCTCAATTTTCCGCTTTTTAAGAAACGAGCGCAGCTGCTTTTTGTGGTGGCACAGCTTCTCGGGACAATTGACACACTTGAGACTCTCATTGGTCTGCTCATAAAATCGCTCGGGATGGCGGTGGTAGATACCCTCCCAAATCACCAGCAGCACCAAAGCCAAACCCAGCAGACTCCAAGTATAGAGGGAGGGGATGAACAGCAGGGGCGTGAACATCATGGCGTAGTCCCAGTTATAAATACGGCAGCTACCGCAGCACTTATTCTTCATAAACCATGTCTGGAAAGGACAGAAGAACAAAATGCAGATCATGTCGCACACACCATAGGCCAACGCCACCAACAGCAGCACCCATTTATCAATGATATGGGTGAAGTAGAGCGCGCCGATGGCACCGTTCAGTGCGATCCAAGCAAAGAAGATGGCCCAAATGGGCTTCTCCGAGGGCTTGTCCAGTGTCTTACCTGTGGGCTTATAGTTGCGGGTGAACTGCTTCTGGCAGCCCATGCTCTCGTAAGAGGAGGGGAAGAGACGCAGCACCATTTCCACAGCGTAAACCAGCCAAATCAAGCCGAAGACCCAGCGGAAGGTGTGCAGCACATTACGGGAAAACTCCTCGCCGCCTAAGAGGGCAATGAGATACAGCGCCAGCGCACTCAGCAGCAGCAAAGAGCGATATACCAATTTGAAATAATGCAGCGCAGAAATGCGCGAGAGGCGGAGTTTCATATAGTTCTCCTTCGTTAGTTATCTACCGAATTAAAGTATACAAGATACTCGTCACAAATGCAACAAAAAAGAACGGCATTCCTATAAGGAGTGCCGTTCCAAGCTATGTGATCGAAAATTAGAAATACCGATAGCGCTTCCGCTTGCACACGAGGAAGATCACGGTGACAACGACAGCCATGCACTCTGCCACGATGGTGGAGAGCCAAATGCCGTCCAGTTCCCAAATTAGGGGCAGGAGCAACACCGCAGAGGTTTGAAAAACCAGCGTGCGGAGGAAGGAAATAACGGCGGAAGTAAGGCCATCGTTGAGAGCTGTAAAGAAGGCAGAACCGAAGATGGCAAAGCCTGCAAAGAAGAAGGAGAAAGCGTGGAGTTGAAAAGCGTGTACCGTCATGTCCAGCAGCACCGCATCATAAGAGACGAAGATCTTAGCAACGGGGGAGGCAAAAAATTTCGAGATAATAAACATAGCCACCGCCGTAACCGCCACAATAATGGCGCTTTTCTTCAGCAGTCCTTGCAACTCCGACTCGTTCTTTGCCCCGAAATGATAGCTGATGACAGGGGAGACGCCTACGGAATAGCCGATAAAAATGGAGAGGAACATGAAGTTGACGTACATGATGGTGCCGTAAGCGGCAACACCGTTTTCCCCTGCATAGCGAAGGAGCTGGGCGTTATAGAGCATACCCACCAAAGACATGGAGATGTTGCTCATCAACTCAGAAGAACCGTTGGTGCAGGTTTTCAGCAGGGCCTTGCCGTTCCATGTTGCCTTGCATAGCCGCAGACGACTGGAGTTTTTGCAGGCGAAATAGATGAGGGGTACGAGACCGCCCACGATCTGACTGGAAGCCGTTGCCCATGCTGCACCGACAATGCCCCCTTTGAACACCGCTACAAACAGCGCATCCCCTACGATGTTGGTGAGACCTGCGATCACGGTGACAACGAGACCGAATTTCGGCTTCTCCGCTGCCACCAGCAAGCTGGAGAAGGCGTATTGCAGCATGAGGAAGGGAAGAGCAATGAGGTTGATGCGGCTGTAGACCACACAGTGCTCCAGCATTTCACCCTCTGCGCCAAGTGCCGCGGCGATAGGCTCAATAAAGAGTAATCTGACGATGGCGATCACCACACCGCTGATGATGGTAGCGTAGACAAGCAGAGAAAAGACATGGTTTGCCTGCTCGTATTTTCCCTCGCCCATCATCTTGGCGATTAAGGCGCTGCCGCCTGTGCCGAACATAAAGCCGAAGGCACCCACCACCATCAGGAAGGGCATAATGAAGTTTACAGCGGCAAAGGGCGTTTTTCCCACAAAGTTGGAGATGAAAAAACCGTCTACCACACCGTAGATAGAGGTAAAGACCATCATCAAGATCGACGGCATTGTAAAGCGAAACAGCCGTTTATAGCCAAAATGATCAGAAAGTTGAATGGGATGCTTCATATTGACTCCAAAAACAAGGTAATAAAATGCATTGAAAAGGACTCCGATCTCATGCGATCAGAGTCCTTTTGTGGTCCGAGTGAGGCGACTTGAACGCCCGGCCTCTTGGTCCCGAACCAAGCGCGCTACCAACTGCGCTACACCCGGATGCTGTTGTCAGCCCTACTATTATATGTAGTTTTATCCTCTATGTCAAGAGAAAAAGCCTTCGTTCTGCGGCATGAAAAGGGGACATATAGTAGTGGAAAAGGAGGTGTTTGCCATGACGAGAGGAAAGCGTGTGGCGCCCGTTTCTGCCCGTCCCGATCCCCGTGCAGCTGCCGCCCGTGCCGCTGCAATGGCCCGCGCCCGCAGCGTACGGGGCACTGTCCGCGGCAGCAGGGAGGAGGTACCCTCACAGCCTAAGCCTCACCGCAGGAAAAGCAAGTTCTTAGTGCAGTTGGTGGTGAGTGCCACAGTGTTGCTGTGTGTTGTAGCGGCGAAAATCACCATGCCCGACATTACCGCAAAATATAGCGGGGAAGTGCTGCGACTGATGGGTGAGGAGACAGACTTCGTGGCCGCCTTCTCAGCAGCAGGCCGCGCCATCGGCGGGGAAGAGGCAGGGGAGGCTATTGAAGAGCTGTGCGTCGCGGTCTTTGGCAGCGATACTGTGGAGATCAGCACCACCGTGGATCGCACCGATGCCGTCTACAGTGCTGATACGACACCTGAACGAGTGGAAATGCAGCAGCAAATACTGGGCTTTGACTATGTCTGTCCTGTGGAAGGAACGCTCAGTTCCTCTTTCGGTTACCGTGACCACCCTATGGCGGGACAGGAACGCTTTCATTACGGCCTTGATCTCTCCGCTGAAGAAGGGGCTGTCATCCGCGCCTTTGCCGATGGCACGGTTCTCGCCGTAGCGGAGAGCACGGAGTTGGGAAAATATGTGGAGGTCGTCCACGCCAACGGCTATACCACCCTCTATGCCCACTGCAGCCGCATCAACGCCTCGGCAGGTCAATCGGTAAAAGCGGGTGACCCCATTGCCGAAGTTGGCAGCACAGGGGACGCCACAGGCAACCATCTCCACTTTGAACTGTGCTGCGATGGTACTTACCTTAACCCCATCTATTATGTGGTCTGATCGCATCAAAATCACCCCGTCAGTTCCTGCGCTGCTGGCGGTATTGCTGCTGTTATTCCCACCTGTGCTACTCCTTGCCTTTCTCTCCGCAGCCCTGCTCCACGAACTGGGACATTATGCTGCATTGCGTTTAATGAAAGGGGAGGTAAAGCAATTAACCATCACAGCGTTAGGAGCGGAAATGACGGTGGAAGGGCAGCTCTCCTATCCGCAAGAAATGGCTCTCGCCGCCGCAGGCCCTGCGGTGAATCTACTGTTGGCGGTGCTGCTGTCCCACTTAGGGGCGCGGTGGGAGTTGTGCTATCTCTTCGGTGGCGTCCACTTGGTGCTGGGCTTGTTCAACTTACTGCCCATCCTTCCCTTAGACGGTGGGATGCTCCTTTGGAACACCGCTGCATGGTGCATAGAACCCTACACCGCCGACCGCGTCAGTGCCATTGTTGGCCTGTTCGCCGCCATGCTCCTCTCAGGAGCGGCACTGTGGATGCTGCTTTGTGGCGGCAGCCCCTTTTTACTGATTGCCACATTAGGACTTTTGCGCGTGCCACTACAGCAAATAGGGCTTGTCAAACCACGCCAAACAGGGTAGAATATATGGATACGAAAACTATCCCTGTAGGATTGGAGAATAGACGTGGATAAACGATTAGAGAGAATTTTACCCCGCGTGCAGAAGCCTGCCCGCTATACGGGCGGCGAGTATAACGCGGTGATGAAGGACAAGGCGCAGGTGGATACCCGCGTGGCCTTCTGTTTCCCTGATACCTATGAGATCGGCATGTCCAACTTGGGTATGCGTATTCTCTACGGTGTCATGAACGAGATGGACGGCGTTTGGTGTGAGCGCGTGTTTGCTCCTTGGGGCGACATGGAAGAGGAGATGCGGAAGAACAATATCCCTCTCTTCGGCCTCGAGTCGGGCGACCCCATTACCAATTTTGATATTGTGGCCTTTTCCGTGGGTTATGAAATGGCGTTTCCCGCCATCCTCAACATGCTGGATCTTGCCAATATCCCTCTTCACGCTTCCGAGCGTGAGGGCTTGACCCCCTTGGTGATCGCAGGCGGTACAGCCATGTATAACTCGGAGCCCATGGCGGACTTTATCGACATCGTCTCCTTGGGCGAGGGCGAATATGTAACGGTGGAGCTGATTGAACTCCACCGCAAGGCACGCCGCGAGGGCTGGAGCAAGCACGATTTCCTCGTTGCCGCCTCCAAGATCAAGGGTCTCTATGTCCCCAGCCTCTATGATATCAAGTACCACGATGACGGAACCATTGAGGAGATCATTCCTCTCGATGGTGCGCCCATTCAGGTGCAGAAACGTATCGTGGAGGATATGGACAAGTCCTATTTCCCCGTTAAGACCATTGTGCCCTCTACAGAGATTGTGCAGGATCGCGTGACGCTGGAGCTGTTCCGTGGCTGTATCCGTGGCTGCCGCTTCTGTCAGGCGGGCTATGTCTATCGCCCCGTCCGCAACCGTGGCAAGGATCTCTGCCTTGAATACTGCATAGATTCCTGCAATGACTCTGGTTATCAGGAGGTGACTCTCTCCAGCCTCAGCACCAGTGACTATCCGCCTCTGACGGAGCTGTGCGACGATTTGGAGACCTTCTGCGCCGAGCGTCATGTGAATCTCTCCTTGCCCTCTCTCCGTGCCGATAACTTCTCCATGGAGCTGATGCAGCGCCTTGCAAAGGGTCGCAAGACAGGTCTTACCTTTGCTCCCGAGGCAGGCAGCCAGCGCCTCCGCGATGTCATCAATAAGAATGTCACCTTGGATGACCTTTTGCAGTCCTGCCGCACCGCCTTTGCAGGTGGTTACAGCGCTGTGAAGCTCTACTTCATGCTTGGCCTGCCTACCGAGACAGACGAGGACGTGCTGGCCATCGCCGATGTGGCTGCCCGTGTCATGCACGCATGGCGGGAGAGCGCACAGAATAAGCAGCGGGGCATCCGCATCACCGTTTCCACCTCTTACTTTGTCCCCAAGCCCCACACGGCTTTCCAGTGGGAGCCTCAGATCACCCGCGAGGAGTACGAGCGCCGCGTGAAGCTGCTCCGTGAAGCCATCACCACCAAGACCGTCACCTACAACTGGCACGATGGCGAGACCTCCTTCCTGGAGGCCGTCCTCGCCCGTGGCGACAGAAAACTGGGTAAAGTCCTTGAAACTGCTTGGCGTAAGGGCGCACATCTCGACACTTGGGATGACTATTTCGACCTCTCTCGCTGGGAGGAGGCCTTTGAAGAGTGCGGCGTTGACCCCGCATTCTACGCCTATCGTCAGCGTGAACGCAGCGAGGTGATGCCTTGGGCCATGATCGACAGCGGTGTCCACACTGGGTACCTGTGGCGTGAGCGCAACAAGGCTTTTGAGGGTGTGACCACCCCCGATTGCCGCACCAACTGCAACGCCTGTGGTGCCAACTGTTTGGTGGGAGGTAAGTGCGATGTCTAAGCTGAGATTACTGTTTATCAAGGAGGCGCAGGCCGCCTACATCTCCCATCTGGATTTGATGCGCACCTTCCAGCGCTG
>JAZQMH010000154.1:0-3136 GCA_045543255.1 Vescimonas sp. | reverse complement strand
CACTTCCAAGTATCCCGATGTGGTGGGCTATATCTACGCTGCTTACACCGGCATCAACTACCCCATTGTTCAGTCCAGCAGCAACGATTACTATCTTGACCACGATCTGGACGGCAACGTGAACAACAACGGCAGTATTTTTGTGGAGCATCTGAACGCTTCCGACTTCTCTGACCAGAACACCATTATCTACGGTCATAACATGAAGTCCGGCTTGATGTTTGCCCATCTGACCAACTACAAGAACCAGTCCTACTACAACGCACACCCCTATTTCTACATCTATACCCCCACTCAGAACTATAAGCTGAACCTGTATGCCGGCTTCGTCTGCGAGCATGATGACGAGGTGTATGCCCTGTCTCTGAGCCAGTCTCAGCTGGAGGCCATGGCAGCCAAGTCCACCTTTAAGTCCAACATCGGTACGCCTACCGGTAATGTTGTGACTCTCTCCACCTGCTCTTACGAGTTCGACGATGCTCGTTATGTGGTGGTGGGTGAGCTTGTCCCCATCAGCAACGAGGGCTAAGTAGTATCACTTGAAGAAAGACCTTCTTTTTGGAGGTCTTTCTTTTTTGCTTGACATACCTAGAATAACTATGTATACTATACCTAGAAATACTAGGTATAAGGAGGCGGCTATGAAGAAGCAGAGTATTGAGCATACCCACCTGTTGATTTTGAGTTTACTGGCAGGGGAGGATATGTACGGCTATCAGATGATCACGGAGCTGGCGCGGCGCTCTCAGAACGTGTTCTCCATGAAGGAGGGGACGCTGTATCCCGTGCTCCACGGCTTGGAAAAGCAGGGCTATGAGGAGGCCTATCAGCAGGCCGCAGAGAGCGGCAGAACGCGGAAGTATTACCGCATCACCCGCAGCGGTCGCGCCTGTTTGGCGGAGGAAAAACAATCCTGGGAGGTCTATGAGGGCGCGGTCAATGCCGTGCTGCGCTTCAGCGCAGGGTTGGCGTGATGGATCGGCGGGAGTATTGCCGTCAGCTGACGCAGGAGCTGCGCCATCTGACCGCCAAGGAAGTCGCCGCTGTGCGACAGGAACTGATGGATCACATGGAGGATCACGCCGAGATGCTCCGCGAGGCGGGCTATGACGAGGCAGAGGCCGATGCCCGCGCTGTGGAGGCCATGGGTGACCCCGTGGAAACAGGCCGCGAGATCGACAAGCAGTATCCCGCCATTTGGCTGTGACTGAGCCGCATCGCCGTAGCGGTGATCGTGGTGGTGTGTCTATTGAGCGTTTATAATCTTCTTGGTTTATTTGGCGTAAGAGAGTCGCTTGATGTTCGCATGAATCCCTACCGTGAAGTAGACATTCCAGAAGAGGCGCGTATTGACTACCAAATGGTGGTTGGAAATGATGTTGTCCATTTCATCGGACTTGTTCCCTATGACGATCAAACCGCAATACCCAACATGAAGCTGTACTTTGATGTTTATGACAAGAATATTTTTAAACCTGTTGACCAGAATATTGGCAATAGATTCCTATATTATACCGATAGCGGTTACTCGTATCAGCTCTCTGGAGGCGGTTACAATAACGGGTATCTGAATCGAGAACGCCGCGACATAGTAATCAATGCGGAGGATACATATCTCACTGTGGTGTATGACCGCTTTGGCAGATATGCGGAATGTACCATCGACTTGACGGAGGTGGGGAAATGAAAAAGGTAACTACCCGCCGCCATCGTGCACTGCGGAATATAGCCATTGCGGTCATTGTCATTGTGCTGCATTCATGCATTTCTTATTATTCACTGACCCAAATGATGGCACTCAAATATGCCAAGGAGCGCGTTGGTATCTATGACGAAACTGAGGTAGTGACAATGCAGCGAGTGCCTGAATTGCACCGTTTTCACCATCTATATATGATTGAGAATGAGAACACGGTGGCGCTCAGCTCTGTAATCTTGCGTTTTGTAGGATGGGAAGGTGGATTTGCATGGCCTGTTGATTGTACGCAGGATCGCCCCTTACATTTTGGCGCAGTAAGAATGAATCATAGCGGAGAAAACAAAGGGAATGCGATTATTTTCTTTTACGGGCGCATTGATGACAAGAGCATTGAACGTATTGAACTGCTGGAGGTAACGACAGAGTACTCTTCTGCTGAGGATGAGATCGTTTTTAAGGACATCATCAGCTCTATCGAATCACCGCGCAGTGAATGGATGGAAAAGGACGGGCACTATTACTTTCTGGAAAAGATAAAAGCCACCGATAATTGGTCAGCACAACACCATATCCGCGCTTATGACGGCGATGGTGCAGTGGTTTACGAATCTCAATCTGACAACCAATCTGGTGTAAGTTGGGGCTAAATGTAAGAGCGTGACGCATTGCGTCACGCTCTTTTGTCATGTGTTCAATTACGCCGTTGGGCGCGGACAGCGATCAGTTCACCAGTGATGCTGATTGCGATCTCCTCGGGAGTAACAGCACCGATGGCCAAACCAATGGGGGTATGGACACGGTCGGTAGCCTCTTTTGGGATACCCGCCGCCCACAGCCGCTTATTAACTGCCGCCGTCTTTGCCGCAGACCCGATCACACCCACATAGGGGAACTCACGGCGCAGCACCTGTTCAAGGACTTGGAAATCGTTACTATGTCCGCTGGTGAGGACAACGATGAAGTCATCATCCTTTAAAGGCAGCAGCTTCTCGATGGTATCGTAGCTGCCGCAGAGGACTGTTTCTGCATGGGGGAAAGCCTCTTTCACAGCGAATTCGGGGCGATCGTCAAAGACCGTAACCTCGAAATCCACCATCCGCAGCAGCGGCGCCAGCGCGCGGGAGATATGGCCTGCGCCGAAGATGACCACACGCTGGGAAGCGGGCATGTTGACGGGGAAATAGCCATCAGCGGGACATTCTGCACCCTTATCGGTGACGATGGGGGCACTGTTATCCTTGGTAGACAGCCACAGCATACCGCCTGTCTGCCCACGGAAACGCGCCTCTACAGCCTCCACAGCATCGCCCCATGCAGGCGTAACAGGGGAGAGGAGCACCGTCACCTCGCCTCCGCAGACCATGCCGATATCGTCCTTAAGGGAGGGGTGCAGGGGATACTCGCGAATTTCCGTGCCGCCGCCATCTTGCAGGAGGC
>JAZQMH010000153.1:0-5257 GCA_045543255.1 Vescimonas sp. | reverse complement strand
GAAGACCAAGCGTACCGTCATTACCCAGCTGCTGGAAAACGGCCTGTACCCCTACACCAAGCGCTACCTGGGCACCTTCAGCAACCACTTCTCCACCATCGGCCTCATCGGTATGAATGAGGTGGGACTGAATGCCAAGTGGCTCCGTGCCGACCTGACCGACGCAAAGACCCAGGCCTTTGCCAAGGAAGTGCTGGATCATATGCGTGAGCGGCTGTCCGACTATCAGGAGAAGTACGGCGACCTGTACAACCTGGAGGCCACCCCCGCTGAGTCCACCACCTATCGTTTCGCCAAGCACGACAAGGCACATTACCCCGACATCATTACTGCCAACGAGAATGGCACTCCCTACTACACCAACTCCAGCCACCTGCCCGTGGGCTACACCGAGGACATCTTCTCCGCCCTCGACGTGCAGGATGAGCTTCAGACCCTCTACACCTCCGGTACCGTGTTCCACGCCTTCCTGGGCGAGAAGCTGCCGGATTGGAAGGCTGCTGCCACCTTGGTGCGCAAGATCGCCGAGAACTACAAGCTGCCCTACTACACCATGTCTCCCACCTATTCCGTGTGCAAGAACCACGGTTACTTGGCAGGCGAGGTGTCCGAGTGCCCCGTGTGCGGCGAAAAGACGGAGGTCTACAGCCGTATTACCGGTTACTATCGTCCCGTGCAGAACTGGAACGACGGTAAGGCGCAGGAGTTCAAGGATCGCCGCGTGTACGACATCGGCAACTCCCATTTGACCCATCAGGGTGTGCTGCATCCTGAGGTGAAGGTGGAGGAGGAAGTGGTTGCTGCCGCTCCTGTCGCCGCTGTGGACGGCGTGGTGAAGATGTTCGCCACCCGCACCTGCCCCAACTGTAAGCAGGCTGAAAAGCTGCTGCAGGAGGCCGGTATCGCCTATGAAAAGCTGATGGCTGAGGAGCATGGCGACGAGGTCGCCCGTCTCGGCATTCGTCAGGCTCCCACGCTGGTTGTGGGCGAGGCTGAGGAGAAGTTCGTGGGCGTCGCCGCTGTGCGTAAGTTTATCGAGAGCCGCAAGGCATAAAGAACGCCACATTTCCGCAAAATTAAGAAAAGCCCCCGCTTCGGGGGCTTTTTTACCCAAAAAGGAGAATGACTATGGTTGATATTATGGTTATCGGCGGCGGCCCTGCCGGCCTTACTGCCGCTTTATATGCTGCTCGTGCCGGAAAGACGGTACAGGTCATTGAGCGGGAGGCCACCGGCGGTCAGATCGCCCTGTCCCCGCTGGTGGAGAACTATCCCGCCATCCCCGCTATGGCGGGCGCTGACTTCGCCTTCCAGCTGACGGAGCAGGTGGAGAAGCTGGGTGTGGAGATCATCTACGGCGAGGCCACCGCTGTGGAGCCTGTGCTGATGGGTTTTGCCGTCACCGTGGACGACGAGGCGAAGGCCGCCCGCGCCGTGGTGCTGGCCACCGGAGCTGCCCATCGCCACTTGGGCCTTGAAGGCGAAGAGGATTTGGTGGGCATGGGCGTGTCTTACTGCGCCGTGTGCGATGGCGCTTTCTTCTCCGGTCGTGATGTGGCTGTGGTAGGCGGCGGCGACACCGCCTTGCAGGATGCCCTCTTCCTTGCCAATTCCTGCCGCCATGTGACGCTGATCCACCGCCGTGACGAGTTCCGCGGCGAGCAGCGCCTTGTGGAGCGGGTGGAGAAGCGAGAGAATATTTCTATCCTCTACAGTCATGTGGTGGAGGAATTGTGCTCTGAAAACGGTGAATTGAGCGCCATTGTGGTGAAAGACCTCAAGAGCGGCGAGAGCAAGATCATGGCCTTGGCAGGTCTCTTTGCCGCCGTGGGTCAAGCCCCTCAGAGCGCGCCCTTTGCCCAGCTTGTGGCGACGCAGGGTGGCTACTACGATGCAGGCGAGGATTGCTGTAGCAATACCGAGGGCGTGTTTGTGGCAGGTGACGGTCGCGTTAAGACAGTGCGCCAGCTGACCACCGCCGTGGGTGACGGTGCGGTGGCAGGTCTTGCTGCCTGCAAGTATGTGGACAGCTTGTCATAAGAAAAACAGCAAAACACAGGGGTGACCCTGTGTTTTGTGATATTTATCACAGAAAAATAGCGCCTGTGGGGGTATGATAGAGAAAAAATTCACCCCCACAAGGAGGAAAAATCTATGGGACTGTTTGATCTGTTGAAACGCGGCGACATCAATCGCGGTGTGGAGGAGTTTTTGGCCTCCCCCAACGGTGTGCTGCTGGATGTCCGCAGCCGAAGCGAGTATGTCGAGGGTCATATCCCCGGCAGCGTGAATCTGGACGTGGCCTTCATCGGCAATGCCCCGCAGAAGCTGAAGGATAAGGCCGCGCCCCTCTTCGTCTACTGCTACAGCGGCGTGCGGAGCGCACAAGCGGTGGCGGCGCTGAAGAAGATGGGCTACGAGAATGTGCAGAATATCGGTGGCATCGCCGCCTACCGTGGAAAGATCGAGAGGTGAAGAGGATGAAAATCATCATTGTTGGCGGCGTTGCAGGCGGCGCGTCCGCTGCGGCGCGAATCCGCCGCTTGGACGAGCAGGCGGAGATCATCGTTTTTGAGCGCAGCGGCTACGTATCCTACGCCAACTGCGGCCTGCCCTACTATATCGGCGGTGTGATCACCGACCCTGCGGAGCTGACGCTCCAGACCCCCGAGAGCTTTTTCAGCCGCTTCCGCATTGATGTGCGGGTGCGCCATGAGGTAACGGACATCGACACCGCGGCAAAGACCGTCACCGTGAAGAAGCTGGACAGCGGCGAGGTGTTCACCGAGAGTTACGATAAGCTGCTGCTGTCTCCCGGGGCAAAGCCCACTCTGCCGCCTTTGGCGGGAGTGGAGGGGGAGCGGATTTTCACCCTCCGCACCGTGGAGGATACCCTCCGTATCCGCGAGTTTGTGGAGAAAAACGCCCCCAAGTCTGCCGTGCTGGCAGGCGGCGGCTTTATCGGCCTTGAGATGGCGGAGAATCTCCGCGAATTGGGTCTCAATGTGACCATCGTGCAGCGTCCCCGACAGGTGATGGCGCCGCTGGATGCCGACATGGCAGTGCAGCTCCATAAGACGCTGGAGCGCCGCGGCGTTGCCATCCGTTTGGGCAGCAGCGTGGAGGGCTTCGTCCATGAAAATGGAGAGGTTGTGACCCTTCTGAAGGATGAAGAGCCCCTCCGCTCCGACATGGTCATCCTCGCCATCGGCGTGACGCCCGACAGTACTCTTGGGAAAAAAGCGGGCTTGCAGCTTGGTCAGAAGGGATCTATCGTGGTCAATGACCGCATGGAGACCTCTGCCCCCGATGTGTACGCCGTGGGCGATGCGGTGGAGGTGCGCCACTTTGTTACGGGAAAGCCGTCCCTCATTTCCCTTGCAGGCCCTGCCAATAAACAGGGGCGCATTGCCGCCGACAATATCTGCGGCGGAAACAGCCGCTTCGGTGGTTCTCAGGGCTCTTCCGTGCTGAAGCTCTTTGAGCTGACGGCAGCGGTGACGGGCATCAACGAGAAAACGGCGCAGGCGGCGGGCATCGACTATGAGAAGGTGGTGCTGTTCCCCGCCTCCCACGCCACCTACTATCCCGGGGCAAAGACCATGACCATGAAGGTGCTGTTTGAGCGGGAGACCCTTCGCCTTCTGGGCGCGCAGATCGTGGGCTATGAGGGGGTGGATAAGCGCATTGATGTGCTGGCTACCGCCATCCGTCTCGGCGCAAAGGCCACCGATCTCACGGAGCTTGACCTTGCCTACGCCCCGCCCTATTCCTCGGCGAAAGACCCTGTCAATATGGCGGGATTCATGATCGAGAACATCGCCACGGGAAAGGTGAAGCAGTTCCACTGGCACGATGTGCCTGCCCTGCCCCGCGACGGCAGCGTGCAGCTTCTCGATACCCGTACGGTGTGGGAATATAGCCGCGGTCATGCCGAGGGCTTTGTGAACATCCCTGTGGATGAACTGCGCGAGCGCGTTGGGGAACTGGATAAGAGCAAACCCGTGTATATCATGTGCCAAAGCGGCCTGCGGAGCTATATCTCCAGCCGCATCCTCACCAACTTGGGCTTTGATTGCTACAATTTCTCCGGCGGCTACGGATTCTACGCCATGGTCACCTCCGACCGCATGATCTGCCAGAGCAGCTATCCCTGCGGACTGGAGAAGAAGTAAACAGGATAAAAAACGGCTGCGGAAGCAGCCGTGTTTTCTATGTGCAACCGCCAGTTGCTAAAATTTCCAAGGCCGCTTGGTGGACATTTGGAGAGGAGGCGGCTATAATAGGGGCAATATTTTGAAGAGACAAAAGGAGGCGGGAGATGTGAACTTAGGTGAGACCATCTATCGGCTGCGGACGGAACGGAATATGTCCCAAGGGGATTTGGCGGAGGCACTGGAGGTGTCCCGCCAGTCCATCTCCAAATGGGAGACGGGTGGCTCTGTGCCCGAACTTGATAAATTGACGAAGATGGGCGAGCTGTTCGGCGTGTCCATGGACGAGCTGATTTTGGGGAAGAAAGAGGAGAAGGAAGCGCCCTCTGCTGCCCCTGCCGCGCCTGTGGCTGCCCCCACGCGCAGCGACGGGCCGAACCGAAAGACGGTGGGTTTGGTGCTGTTCTGTCTTGCGGCAGCGGTGTGGCTGGTGTTCACGCTGCTGGGCGGCTTTTCAGAGGGATTGGTGTTCGCCTCACCCTTCCTCCTGTGCGGCTTGATCTGCGTGATCTTCAAGAAGAATGTGGGCCTTTGGTGCGCGTGGGCGGTATTCTGCGCCGTCAATATGTTCCTGCGCTACGGCACAGGCATCACATGGCGCTTGACCTTGTTTTCCCTGCACTACGAACCCAGCATGAACTATATGCGCCTTGCCTTTGCGTGGCTGGAGGTGGCCTGCATCGTGGCGCTGCTGGTGGTGACGGTGGTGCGCATCGGAAAGACACCGCTGGCGGTGAACAAGAAGAACGTGGCGATCACTGTCGTATGGTGGGTGCTGTTCGGCCTTACTTGGGTACGCCTGTCCATCGACCCTATGAGCCTGTGGGGAAATCTCTACTACTACCTCGCCGATTGGGTGCAGTTCATCGTTACTGCTGTGGCGCTGACCCGCACTGTACGGCTCATTCGCGGATGGAAACAAAAGAAGTAAACAAAGAAAGCGGTTGCTGTGGCAGCCGCTTTTTTGTGGGTTTTTTTATTATTTTTTCTTTTTCTTTTCCTCGGCGCGCTTATCGTTGATGATCTTCATGTGGGTGGCGTCG
>JAZQMH010000152.1:0-9568 GCA_045543255.1 Vescimonas sp. | reverse complement strand
ATACCGGAGTTGATGAGCAGGAGGCTGGCATCGTTCTGGGGGATCAGGGAAAAGCTGGGCAGACGCAGATGGTCTTTCGTCTCAAAAAAGCGCAGGAACATCTCGCGCAGTTCGTTGAGACCATGATAGGGATGAGACATAATGGTTACTCCTTTTCTATTCTAAATTTTGATTTCTAAACTTACTTACCTAAACAAATAAACAAAAAACGCCCCGCCCCACACATAGGGGCGAAGCGCAGCTTCACGGTACCACCCTAATTTGACGGCAAATGCCGCCATCTCAAGAAGTCCTCTATCGGGGACAAATCGGACGGCTCATCACCGTCAGCTCGGAAGTGGCTGTCCGCTTAGCCTGTCCCGAAGGGCTTGCACTATCCCCTTCTCGCTCTGGGCGGCACGGGCGAACTGGTTTCCTCATCGCTTTTTTCGTATGCAATTATTCTACCACATCTTTCGTCATTGTCAACGGGAAAGTGGAGTTTTTTTAGGCACAATCACAAAAAAGAGAGCCTTGCGGCTCTCTTTTCAGCATCTTAGTCTTTCGCGCTCAAGTCGGCGGCGCGGCGGAGGAAGCTCATAGGCGGCACAGCCTTGGGCAGGCGCATACGGAACACCATTTGGGGCGTTTTTACCTCGTTAAGGGTGTTGCCCTCGCTGTCCACCATGGGCGCTGCGGTAATAGTAAAGGGCTTGGTATCGGGGCCCACCACCTCCAGCGTATCCCCTGCGGCGAACTTGTTGCGGAGGCTCAAGGTAGCGTTGCCATCTCCGTCACAGTCCGTCACCACGGCGCAGATCTGCCAGTCGCGGATATAGCGGGAGTTTTCATAGTACTGTCCCGGCGGGCCGTAGAAGAAGCCCGTGGCATAGTGGCGGTGGCTTACATGCTCCACCTCGTCGCGCCAAATGGGATCAACGGGGCGGCCTGCCGCCACATCGTCCAACACATGGCGATACGCGCCCGTGACGATGGCGGCATAGTAGGCCGATTTGGCGCGACCCTCGATCTTGAGGCAGTCCACACCCGCCTCCATGAGATCGTCCAAGTGGTCGATCATACACATATCGCGGGAGTTCATGATGTACGTCCCCGTCTCGTCCTCGAACACGGGGAAATATTCGCCGGGGCGCTTCTCCTCCACCAGTGCGTACTGGTAGCGGCAGGGCTGGGCGCAAGCGCCACGGTTGGCATCGCGGCCTGTCATATAGTTGGAAAGTAGGCATCTGCCGGAGTGGGACACGCACATAGCGCCGTGGGCAAACACCTCGATCTCCAGCTGGGGATCGGTGCGGCGGCGAATCTCGGCAACCTCTTGGAGGCTCAGTTCACGAGCCAGCACCACCCGCTTTGCTCCCAAGTCGAACCAACTCTGGGCCGCGGCGTAGTTGGCGATGGACTGCTGGGTGCTGATGTGGCGCTCACAATGGGGAGCGTACTTCCCCGCCATGGTGAATGCGCCCAAATCGGCGATAATGAGGGCATCCACACCCGCTGCGTCCAGCCGCTCCAAATGGGCGGGCAAAGCGTCCACTTCGGTGCTGCGGGGCATGGTGTTGACGGTCACATGGGTCTTGACCCCGTGGTCATGGGCGTAGCGGACGGCGGCAGACAGCTCATCATCGGTAAAGTTCCCCGCGAAGGAGCGCATACCGAAGGATGTGCCCGCCAAGTAGACGGCATCCGCGCCGTAGGCCACAGCCATTTTCAGTTTTTCCATGTCCCCTGCAGGGGACAGCAATTCAGGCTTTTTCCAGTTCATTAGTCGGGCTGATACATGTCGCTGTTGACGAAGTTGATGTGGTCGTTATAGCTCTCAAAGAAGTGGTTCACGCCATCCTTACCTGCGGCAAAGTAGAAGTAATCCGTGTCGTTGGGATAGACGGCGGCGCGGATAGAACTCATACCGGGGCAGCAGATGGGGCCAACGGGCAGACCGGGATACTTGTAGGTGTTATAAAGCGTATCCTTCTCAATATCGAAGTCCGTCTTATCCTTACCCTCGATATAGAGAGCGTAGTAGATGGTGGTATCCAGCTGCAGGTAACCGTAGGTCTCACGGTCGGTGGTGTTCATACGGTTATAGAGGACGGAGGCGATGTTCTTACGCTCCGTCTCGTTGCCGATACCTTCCTTCTCGATGATGGAGGCCATGGTGACGATCTCTTCCCAAGTGTAAGCAGAGCCACGGATATCCGCCATCAGCTCGTTATCGAACTGCAGCACGAAGGTGGTCAGCATGGTGTCGATAGCATAGACAGCACTGCGGTCGGGGTCAAAGGCGTAGGTGCTGGGGAAGAGATAGCCCTCCATACGGCGAATGTCGCCCAGCAGCTCGTCATTGAGGAACTCGTAATCCTGGAACTCATAGTTGGCGCAGGCATCCTCCAGCTCCTCATAGGTGGCAACGCCCTTGTCTGCCAGCAGCTGCAGGATCTCGTGTACCATCATACCCTCGGGGATGGTGACGCTGATCCAGCCCTCTTCCTCTACCAAGTCGGCCTCATAGTCGTGCATATTGCGGATCAGGGCACGATAGTCCATCTGACTGTTGACCGTCCACTCACCGGGGTCAATGGTCTTTTTCGCATCGAAGAACAGACCGCCCACAAGGCGGAAGAACCAACGGTGGTTGATGAGCTCGGCATCCTTCAGCTTATCGGCGATGTCGCCCATGGAGTCCTCTTCCTCAATGGTGACGGCTACCTCCACATAGTCCTTGTTGAGGGAGCACATATCGTTCACCAGCAGCCAGCCGATACCCGCCAGCAGGCAGGACACCACCAGCACACACAGAAGATACAGCACCACAGCCTGTCCGCTGCGCTTTTTCTTCTTTTTCTTACTTGCGCTCTGACGGCGCACTTCCTCAGCGTTATAATACGCCGTTTCGTACTTATTTTTCTCGTTTGCCATAACGGTTTCCTTTCTCTTGGCGATCACAGGAGGTCACTAAGACGCTCCACGATCTCGCTGTGGATATCCTCAACGGAGCGCAGCACTCCGTCCTTTGCACAATCAACTTTCTCCCAGCCGCAGCGCTCCACCACGAACACGGCGTTTTCACGGCAGCGGCGCAGATACGCGCTGTCCTGCTCGTGGATGTCGGCGTGGGTGTGGGTATCGCTCTCGCGGCGGCGCATGAGCTGCTCCGTCACCTCCGTGGGGAGGTCGAGGTACATGACGCGGTCGGGGGCGGGGAGACCCAAAAGGCGGTACTCAAAGTCGAAGAGCCAGTCGAGGAAGGCCTGACGCTCCTCAGGCGGCAGCTTGGAAGTCTGATGTACGGCGTTGGAGGTGGTGTAGCGATCGGCGATCACCAAGCCGCCCTCTTCATAGAACTTGCCCCAATCCTGCTTATAGGAGGCGTAGCGGTCGGCGGCATAGAACATGGCAGCGGCATAGCCGTTCACATCGTCGGGCTTGCTGCCGAAAGCGCCGCCCAAATACAGGCGGATCAGCGCCGAGGACTCCTCGCTGTAGCGGGGGAACTCCAATTTCTTGAAGGGCACGCCACGCTTTTCCAAGGCTGCACACAGCATCGCCGTTTGGGTCGCCTTGCCCGAACCGTCCGTTCCTTCAAATACGATCAGCTTTCCCATAGCTTTCCTCTTCCTTTACATAGTCATACATTGTGGATTATACCACGCTTTTTTCCGTTTGTAAACAACAACGGCTCGGACGATCTGTCCAAGCCGTTGAAAGGGTCGTTATGCCGTTTGATGTTTCTTCTTGCGCTCCTCGTAGAACATATTGAGGACATAGAGGATGACGCCTGCCCAAATGAAGTAGAAACTCACCAGCTTGTCGCGGGTCAGCATCTCGCCCATGATCATGCTGCAGAAAATGCCGATGGTGGGGCTGAGATACTGGCAGATGCCGGTAGTCATCATGGGGAGATTCCGCACGCCCACAGCGTAGAACAGCATGGGAGCCGCCGTCACCACGCCGGAACCCACGATCAGCAGGAAGCGGACGAAATCCACCGCTGCCACGCCGTTGTCGCCCATGCGGAAGAAGAGGATAAAGAGGATGGCAAGAGGCACCATCATCAAAATCTCCATAGTGGTGCTGACGATGGAATCGATGGTCAAACTCTTCTTAATGGCGGCATAGATGGCAAACAGCACCGCCAGAGAAATGGTCACATAGGGCACGCCGAAGCCGTTCGTGCTCAGCACGATGCCCACCACCACGATGGCGAGGATCACCAAATGGCGCCAAGAGAGCTTCTCTTTAAAGATCACCGCGCCGAAGGTGAACACCACAAGGGGCTGGATATAGTAGCCGAGGGAACACTCCAGCACGCGGCCGTTCTGCACGGCCCACAGGTAGATGGCCCAGTCGAGGAACAGCAGCACCGCTGCGGGGATCTCCCGCTTCAGCACCTGCTTGTCGCAGAAAGCGGCCTTCAGCTGGGGGAGCTTACCCTGCAATTTCAGCAGCAGCACGCAGCATACACCTGCAAAAATAATGCGGCAGGCCAGCAGGAAGAAGGTGTCCATCCCCTCGCAGAGATACCAGTACAGGGGCTGGAATCCCCAAATGAGGAAGCAGCAAAGCATTGCTGAAACACCTTTTTTGTAATTGTAATTGCCCATAGGGATCATCTCTTTTCGCATAAATATTTACTTTTCGTGGAAACGATGGTAAAATCATATCACCACAGACTATAAATGGCAATACTCTGTTAAGAAAATTTTTTGGAGGTCACCATCATGCTCCTTTTCGATATGGACGGCACCCTCATTAACTCCAACGGCATTTGGCACGATGTGGATGTGAAATTTTTGGAGAACCACGGTCTGCCCTACACACAGGAATACTACGAGGGCGTTGCCCACACGGCGCTGCCCTTGGCGGCGGTGTTTACCAAGGAATACGGCAACTTAGAAGAATCCTGCGAGGAGATCATCGCCGAGTGGATGGACTTGGCGGGCGACCTCTACAAAACCGTGCCTATCAAGGCGGGTGTGCGGGAATATCTCGACAAGTGCCGCGCCAAGGGAGAGCGGATGGCGGTGCTGACCTCCTGCGTCCCCTCCCACTGCCGCGACGCTTTGGAGAGCCACGGCCTTAACGAATATTTTGAGGAGATCTTCTTCGCCCAAGAGATGGGACTTGATAAGCGCAAGAGCGAGATCTACCGCAAGGTGGCTGCTCAGCTGGGCGTCACCCCCGAGGAATGCACCATGTACGACGACTCCACCGCCGCCTGCCGCGCCGCCCGTGAGGCGGGAATGGAGGTTGTGGGCGTGTACGACGACTTCTTCCGCGGAGAATGGGAGGAACTCCAAGCCATCTGCAACCGCACCATTCGCTCTTTTGAGGAATTACTGTAATAAGAAGGAAAAACTGACCGCGCCGAAAGTGGGCGCGGTCAGTTTTTTCTCTAAGAGAGGTGGAGAGAAAACCTCTCCTTATCAGTCCACGTAGCTGCCTCCCATTACGCCGAAAATCAGGGACATATCCACCAGCATCATATAACCGATCAGCATACCCAGCACCGCCACCACAGGGTTGGCAACGCCGCACAGGACAGCCACCAGCGTGGCAATAATCACCAGCGTCAAAAGGACAGCCAGTAAAGTAGCAGTTTTCTTCTTCATAGCAAAAGCTCCTTTCATCTGTTTCTTGTGTTTTGCTCTTTGCAAGATGATGATACCATTGCTTTTGCTATTTGTAAAATACGCTTTTTCTTAGTTATTCATAGTTTTATTCTATATCATTTTTCTTTGCGATCACTTTCATAGCGGTGATGAATGCCTGCGCCATGGGGCTGAGAAGCACGTGGTCGCGGACAATGTAGCCGATGCTCACACGCCTTGCGGGCTTGAGCCGCAGCTTCACCGACTGATACAAACGAAAGGAGTCGGTATCGTCGATGCCTGCGCTCACTTGATAGGCGTGGAGTTCACGGGTAAAGTCGTTGGCGGTGGCGCGGTCACGGACGAGGATGTGGCGTGGCGTCACAGCGGGCTTGGCGATATCCTCAGAAAAGAATAGCGCATTGTGCTGCCCTTGGTCGAAGGTGATGCAGGGATAGGGCGCCAAATCCTCCTCGCTCACCTCTTCCCTGCCTGCTAAGGGATGGTCGTTGCTGACATAGATGACGGCATCTTTTTCCACAAGGGGCGTATACACAAGGTCGTTCTCGCGGAAGATGCGCTCCAAGGCGCTGCGGTTCTGCTCCGTCAGCAACAGCACGCCCACCTCGCTGCGCATCCTGCTGACATCCTCGATGACCTCGTAGGTAGTGGTCTCGCGGAAAGCCATGCTGTAGCGCTCACCGCCCAATTCACGGACGGTGTTGGCAAAGGCGCGGGCGGCGAAGTTATAGTGCTGGGCAGAAACGGAGAACTGCTGCTTGTGGGTGGATTCCTTGCCGTAGCGCTCTTCTAAAAGCTGGGTCTGCATCAGCACTTGGTGGGCATAACCCAAGAACTCGTCCCCCTCCCGGGACAGCACCACACCGCGGTTGGTGCGGAGAAAGATGGTGATGCCCAGTTCCTTCTCCAGCTCCTGAATGGCGGCGGTCAAGCTGGGCTGAGAGATAAAGAGCGCCTTCGCCGCACCGCTGATGGTGCCCGTTTCCGCCACCACGGTGACGTAGCGCAATTGCTGTAGTGTCATAGTTGCCCCTCCTTAAAAGCTGCCGATGGGGATCGAGCCATCGTCGCTGCCCTTGGTGATGGAGAGGATTTGAATGTAATATCCCTTGCCATTCTCCATGTCCACATAGACCCGCTCCCCTGCCCGATGACCCATGATGGCGCGGCCTACGGGGGATTCCTTGCTGATCCAGCCCTTCAAGGCATCTTGCCGCAGGGTCGTCACCAGCTGAATGGAGCGGCTGCGGCCTGTATTCTCCATCAAGATCTCCACCGTGTCGTAAAGACCCGCCCTATCGTCAGCGGACTTTTCTTCAATGACCTTGGCGGTCTTGATCATGCGCTGGAGGTAGCGGATGCGGGCATCGTTGCGGTTTTTGTCCTGCTTGGCGCACTTATATTCAAAATTCTCGCTGAGGTCGCCGAAAGCGCGGGCAGTCTGCACATCCTCAATGAGCTTGGGGCGCAGCTGCTGCACGCGGTAGTCGATCTCCTCCTGCATTTTCGCAATATCCTGTTTCGTCAATTCATCGTACATGGTCTCACTCCTTGATGATCTTCCCCAAGCGCTCCAGCGCCTCGGGGAGGTTTTCCAGTTCCAAGCCTGCGTAGTTCACCACCAGCACATGGTGTGGCGCGGCGGTGGGGTCGGCGTAGTAGTCCGACAGCAGTGCTAACCTTAGGCCGCTTTCCGCAGCGCGGCGGCGCAGTTCTTCATCGCTCATCTTCGTATCCAAACGAACGAGGAAGTGGAGTCCTGCATCCTGCTCCGTAATTTCGGCGGCGAGGGCGCTGCGGTGAATGCAGTCGATAACCGCATCCCGCTTTTGGTGATACCGCTTGTGCATGCGGCTCAAATGCTGCTCAAAATGCCCCTCCGACAGGAAGGAGGCCAGCGTATACTGCTCAAAGGCCGACACGGTGCAGGCGTAGAAGCCCAACTTCTCGCGGTAGACCGACAGCAAATGAGGCGGCAGGATCATGTAGCTAATGCGGATAGAGGGGGCAATGGTCTTGGAGAAGGTGTTGAGATAGATGACGCGGCTATGCTCATCCACGGAATAGAGGGTGGGAATGGGGCGACCTACGAAACGGAACTCGCTGTCGTAATCGTCCTCTAAAATATACCGTCCCTCCCCTTCCGCTGCCCAGCGCAGCAGCTCACGGCGGCGGGCAATGGGCATGACGATACCCGTAGGGTAATGGTGGGAGGGGGACAAATGCACCACATCCGCCTCTGTCTGCCGCAGTTTTTCCACGCTTAAGCCCGCCTCATCCAAGGGCACATAGCGCACCGCCACTTGGTTGCCGCCGTAGATGCGACCAATCTTGCCATACCCGGGGTCTTCCACGGCGTAGCACTTCTCGCGCCCCAGCAGCTGCACCAAGAGACTGTAGAGCGTCTCCGTGCCTGCGCCGATGATGATCTGCTCGGGAGACACGGTCATGGCGCGGAACTGGTGGAGGTAGCGGGCGATGGCACGGCGCAGCTCCGCAGCGCCCGTAGAAGGTGTGGAGCGCAAAAGCCCCGTATCCCGCTCCAAAATGGTGCGGCGCATGAGCTTGGCCCATGTGGTAAAGGGGAAAAACTCCGTGGCGGTGGAGCTTGCCACAAAGTCCATAAACCATGTTTTTTCCTCTGTGGGTTCTACCGTCACCGCACCCTTGGGGGCAGTGAGAGGACGGTCAATGTCGCAGACGAAGTAGCCACGCTTTTCCACGCCGCTGATGTAGCCCTCGGCTACCAACTGCTCGTAGGCGTTCTTCACGGTGATAACGCTCACCTGCAGATGCTCCGCCAGCGTCCGCTTGGAGGGCAGCTTCTCCCCTGCCGACAGCGTTCCCGACAGAATATCCCCCTTTATATAGCGGTAAAGCTGCTCGTAAAGGCTCACTTCCCCGCCCTTTTCCAACGTATAGGTCAGCATAGGCACTCCTATCTGGTATTAATAAATCATACTGTTTTGGATATTTCAATAATACCAATTCCTACTATACTACACTATAGTAAGGATTACAAGGAGATGGCCGTATGAACGATAAAAAAATCCGCAAACTTGTTTTTACGGCGCTATTGGCGGCCCTCACCTGTGTGGCCACCATGGTGATCCAAATTCCCGCACCTGTGAGCGGCTATGTGAACTTGGGCGATTGCGTGGTGCTGCTGTGCGCCTTCTTTTTAGGGCCGTGGTACGGCGCAGCGGCGGCAGGCATCGGCTCTATGCTGGCAGATCTCCTCAGCGGCTTTGCCCTCTACGCACCTGCCACCCTCATTACCAAGGCGCTGATGGCGATGGTCGCCGCTCTCCTTTATCGTGCGCTGCCCATGAAGCACAGTGCACTCCGTGCCGCTATCGGCGGCGTAGCGGCGGAGGTCATCATGATCGCGGGATATTTCCTCTATGGCGCTGCCATTATGGGCAGCTTCGCCGCCTCGGCGCTGGGTGTGGCGGGTAACGCCATGCAGGGCGTTGTGGGCCTCGTGCTGGGTGTTTTGTTGGCGGAGGTCTTGAAAAAGACGCCCCTGTGGACTACAATATAAGAAAGAACTTTCCTAAGAAAGGTTGGGTCGATACAATGGCTGGTTTGGTTGTACACAATGTGGAAAATGCAGAGTTTTTGTTGCAGGTGAAGGCGGAGGCCGCCGAGGCTGCCAAGCAGCTTGCCGAGGCAGCAAAGCTCCATCGCGGTCAGATCGTGGTGGTGGGCTGCTCTACCAGTGAGGTAGTGGGTCACGCCGTGGGCAGCTGGTCTACCCCCGAGGTGGGCAAGGCCATCTTCGATGGTCTCAACAGCGTCTTTGCCCCTATGGGTGTTTACATCGCCGCCCAGTGCTGCGAGCATCTCAACCGCGCCTTGATCGTGGACTATGATGCCGTGGTGGGCGCTGAGATCGTCAATGTGATGCCCCAGCCCAAGGCGGGCAGTTCTTTTGCAACTGCTGCCTATGAGAGCTT
>JAZQMH010000151.1:0-4722 GCA_045543255.1 Vescimonas sp. | reverse complement strand
CATGAACGCCTTCACCGGCGGTCTGGGTATCCCCGGTCTGTAAGAAGGAAATAAAAATCACGACGGAAGTTCCGTCGGGATTTTTTCATTGTAAGAAGAATCCAAGCAGCAAGTCGACTACCGTTCCGTAGTTGGCGATGCCGCCCTCTAAACCGTTGGCCTTCAAATAGCCATCGTAGACGGTGGTGGACACGGTTTTCACAGGGCCTTCGAACTGGGCCCAGTAGGCGCGGTGATACTGCAAGTCAATGAGCGCCTCTTGGGGAATGGCGCTGCGGATCACCTGCCATGCGTCGCGGTCAACGCGGTAGAGCGCATTGGCGAGGTACACATAGCCCATGAGGTAGCCAGAGTAGCGATAAGTGGGGTCATCGCAGGTGATGGCCGCCATGATGCCCACGAAGTTGCACTCCTGCTTCGAGGCGATGCCCTGCTGATGGGCAAGCTCGTGGCAGATGGTGGTGGGGAGATAGCAGGCGGGGCTGTCCACATTCAAGTTGGCCTCCCCCGTGAAGGCGAAGTAAAAGCCCGTGAAGTCCATAGCGCTGAGGAGGCGGGACATAACGAGCCCCTTGGGTCGCAGCACATCCTCCTCAAGACAGGGGAACAGCTGCACCACGCCCTTGTAGCTCCCCTCGGCACTGTCAAAAATTTCATCTCTCGGCACGGCGAACAGACCCTGCACATCCCGCTCCACCTCGTCGGCGTATTCCATGACACCTTGGGCGAAATAGGCCGTAACCGCCGCCAACTCCTCCACCGTGCCACCGCGGGCAGTGAGTCCCGTTTTCTCTTGGAAGCTGTCCGCGCCGTAAAATGTGCCCCACAACAAACAGGCGCAGGCCAGTACCGTCGCCGCCACTTCCACCAGTGTAACCACTAAATGGCCAAACCGCTTTTTCCGCAGCTGCACCGTGATGTAAAAAAACACTACCCAAATGGCGGAGAAAATGAGGGCTTCGGCAACGGAGAAGTCCACCGCAGCGCATAAGCGGCCTACCCATTGCATCACAGGCAGCACCACGCGGAAAGCGAGGAAATTCATCGCCTCGCGGCTTTGCCGCAGGAGGGCGAACAGCACAAAAAACACCACGAGGCCGCCCAGCCAAAAGTGGTGTTTTCTGTATTGTTTGGCAAACATTCTCATAACATCGCATGACCCGTGAAGCACATGACGGCGCGGCCCGTGGCAATAAGCATGCCCTCCTCATCACGGAGTTCTGAGTCGCAGTAGGTCAGCTTTCCGCCCATTTTGGTGACGCGGCCCGTGGCAATGACCTTCCCTGTAGAGGGGGCAGGGCGCAGATAGTCCATGCTGCCCGTAACGGTCACATGGCTCTCGGGGCGCACCGTCAGCACGGCACAGCCGCAGGCAACATCGGACAGGGTATAGAGGAGGCCGCCGTGGGGCGTACCCCAGATGTTCAAAGATTCGGGGTGAATGTCCAGCTCCACCACGCCTACACCGTCGTCCACATCGAGAATGCGGATATGGTTATGACTGTCAAAGGGCTCGGGCGTTTCCGCGATGGCCATCAGTTTGGCTTTTCTCTCTGCGTCCATAGATGCCTCCTTACTCTGCTGCGCGGAGCAGTTCTTTCGTATAGGGGTGCTGGGGATTGTCGTAAAGGGTCTCCACATCCCCCTGCTCCACGATGTAGCCGTCCTTCATCACGAGGCAGCGGTCACAGAGCTGATAGACCACATTGAGGTCATGGGAGATAAAGAGATAGGAGATGCCCAGTTCCTTTTCCAGCTGTGCAATGAGCTGCAAAATCTGGGCTTGGATGGTCACATCCAGTGCCGACACAGGTTCATCGGCGATGATAAGGCCCGGCTTTTGAATGAGGGCGATGGCAATACACAAACGCTGCTTCTGACCGCCGCTAAGCTCATGGGGATAGCGGTCATAGTATTCATCATCCAAGCCCACCATTTTCAGGGTCTCCCGTACGCGGCGCTCGATTTCCTTCTTGTCGTACTTACCGTAGATAAGAAGGGGCTCACTCAAGGCGCGTCCCGCCGTGAAGGAGGGGTTGAGACTGCCCGCAGGGTCTTGGAATACCATTTGGGGGCGCTTGGTATAGTGGCGCACTGTGCCGCTGATGTCCTTTTCCATGCCGAGGATGGCGCGGGCAAGGGTGGATTTACCGCTGCCGCTCTCGCCCACAAGACCTAAAATCTCGCCGCGGTGCAGCGTAAAAGACACATCGTGGAGTACATGGGTGCGCTGCTTGGTGAGCGCGCCGCTGCGATACCACACGTTGAGGTTTTCCACCTCTAATACCTTGTCCTTTTCTACCATAGCTTCTTCCTCGTCGGTATGGCGGCAATAAGCCGCTGGGTGTAGGGTGCTTGGGGATTGCGGAACACCTGCTCTGTGTCCCCCTGCTCCACGATGAGCCCCTTCTCCATTACCGCCACACGGGAGCAGAGCTTGCGCACCACGTTGAGGTTGTGGGAGATGAAGAGGATGGACATGCCGCGCTCGTGGTTGAGCCGCTGCAGCAGCTCCAAAATCTGGGCTTGGATGGTCACATCCGGCGCCGTGGTGGGCTCGTCCGCCAGTAAAAGCTTCGGCTCGGAGACGATAGCTGCTGCGATCATGACGCGCTGGAGCATACCGCCCGAGAGCTGATGGGGATACTTATTGTAGAGTTCTTCCACGTTGGAGAGGTCTACATCACGAAGGGCCTGCAAGGCGCGCTCACGGCGCTCTTCTTTGGAGAGGGTGGTGTGGACACGGAGAGATTCCTCCACCTGCGGGCCAATGCGCATAACGGGGTTCATGGCGGTCATGGGCTCTTGGAACACCACGGAGATGTCGCTGCCCTGCTTTTGACGCATGGCCTTTTCATCCAGCGCCAGCAAGTCCTCACCGTCAAGCAGCACTTGCCCTGTGACGGAGGCTTTATTCTCGGGCATCAAGGAGGAGATGACCATGGCAGTGACGGTCTTACCGCTGCCGCTCTCGCCTACGAGACCCATGATCTCGCCCTTCTCCACCGTAAGGTCAATGCCGCGCACTGCCTCATGGTCAGCGTCATGGAAGCGGATATGGAGATCACGAATTTCCAGCATCAGTTCTCCCCCTTTCCCATGCCGTCGCCCATCATGCTGACACCTAAGATGAGCAGTACGATGACGAGACCGACGCACAGCACATACCACGGCGCACCCAGCATATAGCTCTGGGCCTCCTTCAGCATATAGCCAAGGGAGATATCGGGCGCGGCGACACCGATGCCCAAGTAGCTCATGCTGGCCTCGGCGAGGACGGCGTTATTAAAGCCGATCATCAGCGCAGGCAGCAGCACATTGCGGGTGTTGGGCAGAATATGACGGAACATGATGCGCAGATGACCTGCGCCCATGAGTCGAGCCGATTTTACATAGTTCATAGCGCGGTGACGGGCAAACTCCGTACGCACCACGCGGGCAAAGCTGGGGATGAAGGCCACACCCAGCGCCAAGATGACATTATACTTACCAAAGCCCAGCATGGCGATAAACACCAAGGCGATCAAAATATTGGGGAAGGCGGTGAGGGCGTCGTTGATGCGCATCAAGACCTCGTCCACCACGCCGCCGAAATAGCCCGTAAACGCACCGATAATGATGCCCACCACGCCGCCGATCAAAACGGTGCAGGCGGCGATAAAGAAGGTCGTACCAATACCCACCATAGAGCGGGAGAAAATGTCGCGGCCGAAATTGTCCGTGCCGAACAGATGGCGAAGAGAGGGGGCTAAAAACTTCTCGCTGCCCACGATCATCTCGGGATCGTAGGGCGTCCACACATAGCCGATCAGCGCCATAGCTGCCATGCAGGCGGCGATGCACAGGCCGATGCGGAAGGAGGTGTTGCTCTTTTTCAATAACACAGCGCCCACCTCCTTACTGCAAGTGCAGCCGCGGGTCGAGCCGCTGGTTAATGAGGTCGGCGAGGAAATTCACCAGCACCACCACCAGCGCCAAGATCACCACAATGGCCTGCACCACAGGGAAATCGCGGTTGGAAATGGAGGTAAGGAGCAGCCGTCCAATGCCGGAGATGGCATAGTCCTGCTCGATAATCACAGAGCCCGCCACAATGTCCGCCGCCGTCATGGCGAGGAAAGCCACCGTAGGCACCACGGCGTTGCGCAGCACGTGGCGATAGAGGGTGGCGCGGCGTGTGTTGCCGCGGCTGAAGGCGGTGCGAACATAGTCCTTGTTCATCTCGCCGCCGATGGAGCTTTTCAGCATCTTCACCGTCATTGCCACACGGGGCAGGGCGATGGCGAAGGCGGGATAGAGGAGATAGACAATGCTGGCACCAAAATCATCGGCAGGAGAAATAAACGTACCGGGGTTAAACCAATGGAGCACAAGGCCGCACAGGAGTGTCAGCAGAATGCCAATAAAGAAGGGGGGCACTGCCATGACGATCTGCCCCAACACGGTAAAGAGGCGATCCACCCACGCCTTGCGGCAGGAGGCAACGCCCAAACCGATGGGGATAGACAGCACCACGATCATCACGAAGGCGATGGCGGTCAGCAGCAGCGTCACCGTCATCTTGCCCTGCAACAACTCCGCTACCGACATATCGTAGATGTAGGAGCGACCAAAATCACCCTGCAGGGCGTTGGTGATCCACTCAAAGTACCGCACGAAGAAGGGGCGGTCAAAGCCCAACTCAAGTCGGAGGCCAAGCGGTCTTAGGAAGACAACATCATT
>JAZQMH010000150.1:0-2379 GCA_045543255.1 Vescimonas sp. | reverse complement strand
TTACGGACAACTCGCACGTTTGCAGGCCGAGAAGTGTTTTTGCCCACGCACATGTCGCGGTCAAAAACGATTAGAATTTTTTCGCCGTAGCGGCGAAACTCTGCGAGGCTTTTTGGTAAGGTGAAAACTGACACGACTCGCAACAATTGCGTTATTTTTCTTTGGAAAAGAGGGTCGTCAGTCCCATAATGATGAGGTATACCCCGAAGGGGCGGCGGAGAATGGCAGTATCCACGGCGGTGGCGATTATTGCGCCTGCAATGGCGGCGGATGCACCCCAAGGAGCAGCGCTTTTGATGGCGGGTGTGTCCAAAAGGCCGTTTTTGTGGTGATAAAAAAGCCCTGTGGCGGCGGTAGGGAGGAAGTAGAGGAGATTGATCCCTTGGGCGAGGGTGGGGTCAACCTCTAAAAACAGCGTCATAATTAAGAGGAGCAGCGTCCCGCCCCCTACGCCCCATGATGAGAGGATCCCTGTTCCTGCGCCCACAAGGAGGGGGAGAATCCACGCCTTCACAGGAGATACCTCACGCCGCCGTAGAGGAGAAAGGCGGCAAAGATCCGCCGCAGCCATACATTGCTGACATTTTTGAAGAGCCTGCCCCCAAGGATGCCGCCTACCGCGCCGCCAATGAGATAGGGAAGCGCGGTGAGAAAATCGAAGGCTGTCCGCAGCAAGAACACGGCGGCGGAAATGAGACAAATGGGGAAAATAACGGCAACGCAGGTGGCAAAGGCCTTTTTCGGCGCAAGGCCGCCCTTTTTTAGGGCGGGCAGCAATACCATCCCCCCGCCACCGCCGAAAAGTCCGTTTACCAAGCCTGCCAAAGCCCCTGCAATGGCAAAACGCTGCTTCATGGCGCTCCCTCCTCTCCTATGTACGGTGCTACCTTCGGGTGGATGCGTTTATCCGCACCCACCCGAACAGAGAAATCAATACTTCTTAAAGCTCTGGCAGTCGGTGCACTGATCCTTGGTGGGGTTGGTCTCGTGAGTGCCGACACGGATGGCATCGAGACCGCAGTAGTTTTCGCTCTTGCAGTGGTGTGCGCAGGATGTGACAGAGCAGACGATAGCGTGGTTGGCGGTGCAGCTGCAGCCGTCGTTGGTACAAGTCTTATTCATACATGTGTCCTCCCGTAAAATAAAAAAGATCATCGGGCGTGTGCCCGATGATCAGTGTACCCAAGTGGGAGAAATTTATGTGTTTTTTGCTGCTATAGACCCAGCAGCGCCGAGGCCAGCGTGAAGTAGATGAGAAGGCTGGTGGCATCCACGATGGTGGTAATGAAGGGACTTGCCATAACGGCGGGGTCGAGGCCGATCTTCTCTGCCAGCAGCGGCAAGCTGCAGCCCACGGCCTTGGCAAAAACCACCACGAACATGACCGTCAAGCACACCACGGCGCAGACGGTGATGGTCACTTCATTATTCCCCAGCAGCATACGGTCGAGGAGCATCATTTTGGCGAAGTTGGCAGCGCCGAGGCACAGACCGCACAGGAGCGCCACGCGGAACTCTTTCCACAGCACCCCCAGCACATCGGAAAACTCCACCTCGTCAAGGCTCAAGGCACGGATAACGGCGACAGAGGCCTGCGTACCGGAGTTACCGCCCGTACCGGAGAGCATGGGGATGTAGGCGTTCAAGACGATGCAGGCGGCCAAAGCGTTTTCATAGTGGTTGAGGATAATGCCCGTAAAGGTCGCCGACAGCATCAGGATCATCAGCCAAGGCAGACGCGCCTTCCATGTGTCGATGACGCCCGTGCGGAGATAGGGCTTGTCCGAGGGCAGCATTGCTGCCATCTTTTCGAAGTCCTCCGTGGTCTCTTCTTCGATGACGTCCATTGCGTCGTCAACGGTGACGATACCTACGAGGCGGTTTTCCATATCCACGATGGGCATGGCAAGGAAGTCGTAACGGCTCAGTGCCTGTGCCACGTCCTCTTTATCGTCCATGGTGGTGGCGCAGACCACGTTGGGATCCATGATGTCCTCAATGAGATCCTCTTCGTCTGCCAGCAGCAGATCGCGGACAGACAGCACGCCCAGCAGCTTGCGGCGTGAGTCGGTCACATAGAGCATGTTGATGGTCTCCATGTCGCCGCCGATACGGCGAATCCGCTTAAAAGCGTCGGAGACGGTCATGGCCTTTTTCAAGGACAAAAACTCCATGTTCATAATGGAGCCTGCGCTGTCCTCGGGATATTTCAGGATTTGGTTAATGGACTTGCGCATTTCGGGGGTGGCCTGATCGAGAATGCGGATGACCACGCTGGCGGGCATTTCCTCCACGATGTCAACGGCATCGTCCAAGTACAGCTCTTCCAGCACTTCCGTCAGCTCTGCATTGGAGAAGCCCACAATAAGCATCTCCTGA
>JAZQMH010000149.1:0-2836 GCA_045543255.1 Vescimonas sp. | reverse complement strand
CATGGCTACGATCCGACTTGTAATGGTGGATGTCCCCGCCCCGTGGATGGAGACCCCCAATTTCTGCAAAAAGTCCTGTAAATCTACGATTTCGGGCTCTCGCGCCGCGTTGGAGATGACGGTCACGCCCTTCGCCGCCGTCGCCGCCAGCATGGCGTTTTCCGTCGCGCCCACGCTGGGGAAGGGCAGGAGGATCTCGCAGCCCCGCAGCTTGCCGCGGCAGCGCAAAATGCCCCCCGTCTCCTCGATTTCTGCACCCAATGTCCGCAGCGCCGCAAGGTGCAAATCGATGGGGCGCGGCCCTAACTCGCAGCCCCCGGGGTAGCTTAAGGTGGCCTCCCCGCACCGTGCGAGGATGGCTCCCAAGAACACCACCGAGGAGCGGAACTGGCTCATTAAAGAGGACGGAATATCACTGCGGCTGACCTTGGCGGCATCCACCACCAAGTCGTCGCCCTCCCATCGTACGCGGCAGCCCAAATGCCCCATGATCTCCACTGCCGCCGCCACATCCGTTAAGTGTGGGCAGCGTTCCATACGGCAGCATCCTTCGTGGAGCAGCGCTGCCGCCAACAGGGGCAGGACGCTGTTTTTCGCCCGCTGTACGGTCACTTCGCCCCGCAAGGGGGCAGCGCCGTGTATGGTGATGTGGCTCATATCCTCTCCGCCTTTCGTGATGGAAATCACTCCATCCTATGCGCAGGAGAGGCAGATGGTCACACGAGGGCCATCACCGTTTCGTAAATTCTCGCCGTGGCATCGGGGATGCCCAAGGCGCGGGAGGCCTTCTCCATCTCCTGGCGCTTACCGCTGTCAGAGAGGATGGCTGCCGCCGCGTCATAAAGTGCGCTGCCGTTGGCCTCCGCCTCCGTCAGCACCACCGCGCCGCCGTGGGTTTCCAAGAGGCGTGCGTTTTTCTCCTGATGATTCGCCACCACGAAGGGGGAGGGGACTAAGATAGCCGCCTTACCCAGCGCCGTAAGCTCACTCAGCGTACTTGCTCCCGCGCGGGAGATGACCAAGTCCGCCGCCGCCATCACTACATCCATATTGTGGATATACTGCCGCAGATCCAGCATGGCATCGTGGAGGGACAGCTTCTCCGCCGCTTCGGAGAGGGCAGCCCAACTGCCCTTGCCTGCGGCGTGAATGTGGTGGAAGGGGTAGAAGTCCCCCTTCTCCCGCTGGAAAAACTCCAGCATCCGCTCGTTCATGGTAGAAGCCCCAAGGCTGCCCCAGAAAGAGACCACCAAGGGCTTATCGTCCGTATAGCCAAGGGCGGCGCGGGCTTCGGCGCGGGTCAGTGCGAAGAAATCGCCCCGCACAGGCGTACCCGTCACCACGATTTTCTCGGGGTGCTTATAGTGGCGGCGGCAGTCCTCAAAGCCCACCATGACGCACTTTACGCGCTTTTCCAGCATCTTGGTGGTAAGGCCGGGAATCATGTTGGATTCGTGTACCGCCGTGGGGATACCCAGCTTGGAGGCCGCCTTCACGGCGGGGAAGCTGGCGTAGCCGCCCGTGCCCACCACCAAATCCGCCTTGAAGCGGCGGAGGATGTCCTTTGCCTTGCGCTCGGAAGAGCCCAGCAGCTTCACCGTGCGGAGATTGTGGCGGATGCCCTTGGGGGAGAGGTCGCGGTGGAAATTGCTGACCTCCACGCCCTCGAAGTCGTAGCCCGCCTTCTCCACGAGATCCCGCTCAATGCCGTTGGGCGTGCCGATGAACAGCACCTTCACCGGGCTGTCCTTTTCCTGCATATATCGTGCCAGCGCCAGCGCGGGGTTCACATGACCCGCCGTGCCGCCGCAGGTAAAAATCACGTTCATAGTTTGCTCCTTCTTTGTACGATAAAGGAATTGAAGATTTCCTACTTGTGTCAGCAGAAAAATATTTAATCATTTTTTGTCGCGACCTGCGCGTGACAAAAAATACTTCTCGCGTAGCGGAGTGTATTATTTTTGCCTGCAAAAATAATGCGCGTAGCGAAGTGTTTTGTAATCAAAACCATTTAGGTTTTGATTACAGGGGCTTTAGCCTTCCCGTTTCGCGGGAATCTGCCGCGATACGCTCAATACCAAGCCAATTTCCACCAGCTGCAGCAGTAAAGCCGTACCGCCGTAGCTGAAGAAGGGGAGGGAGATACCCGTGGCGGGTACAAGACCTGTCACCACCGCCACATTTAAGAATACCTGCAAGCCGAGATGGGACATAACGCCCACCACCAGCAGTGTGCCGAAGCGGTCGCGGGCATGGAGTGCGATCCAAAAGCCACGCAGCAGCAACAGGGCAAACACCAGCAAAATGAGGCTTGCGCCAATAAGACCCAACTCCTCACAGACGGTGGAGAAGATGAAGTCGTTGCTCTCCTCGGGGAGATAGAGGAACTTCTGCCGCCCCTTGCCGAGACCCGTGCCCAAGAGTCCGCCCGAGCCGATGGCAATGAGGCTCTGCACCATCTGATAGCCGTCATCGGAGCTGTCCAGCCACGGGTCGTGCCACATATTAATGCGGCTCGCGCCGTAGGAGATAATGCCTGCATCCACCAGCGCCACAAAGCCCCATGCAGCAGCGGCAACGCCGCCCACACCTGCGCCGATAAGCCACGCGGGCATACCGCCCACCGCCATCATAATAGCGCCTGTGCCCACAATGAGGATGGTGCCCGACAGGTGGGGCTCCAAGAGCATCAGCACGGCGATGACCGCCAGCCACACGCCGTAGGGCAGCACACCCTCGCGCAAGTCCCGCATCCGCTCTTTCTTCTTGGAAATACTGTCGGCAAAGTAGACGATGACCGCCAGCTTGGCGATCTCCGAGGGCTGGAAGGTGAGAA
>JAZQMH010000148.1:0-2621 GCA_045543255.1 Vescimonas sp. | reverse complement strand
CGGCCGCCCAGTGCGGGGTTGAGGAAGTTGCAGCCGATGCCGCCGTAGAGCTGCTTGACCACAACGATGGCGAAGAAGGCGCCGATGACCAGCAGCCACCAGGGCAGGTTGGCCGTGCAGGTCAGAGCCAGCAGCATACCGGTGACGACGGCGGACAGGTCGCCGATCATCTGGTTCTTCTTCATGACCTTACGGTAAGCCCACTCCCAGAACACGCAGGCCACCACGGAGACCACGGTGGTCAGCAGAGCCTTGAAGCCGAAGCTGTAGATAGCCCAGGCAAGAGCGGGCAGCAGGGCGATGATCACATCCAGCATGATGGAGCGGGTGTTCTCATTGCTGCGGATATGGGGGGAGGAGGAAGCGATCAGCTTCAAATTCTTATAATCCGTCATTTCCTTACGCCTCCTTCTTCTCGGCGGCAGCCTTCTCGGCAGCAGCCTTGGCCTGTGCGGCCATTCTGGCATTGTTCACCTGCTGCTTACCCAGGCGGAAAGCGTGGGTCAGAGGCAGCCGGGCGGGGCAGGTATAGGTACAAGCGCCGCACTCGATGCAGTCCATACCATGGAGCTGATCGCGGAAGGCCTCGTAGTTGCCCTTCATGAGATACTTATACATAAAGATAGGCTCGAGGCGGATGGGGCAGACGCCAACACACTTGCCGCAGCGGATGCACTGGGGCTCGGCCTCGTACTTCTCCTCGTCACCGGCGAAGGCCAGCATAGCGCCGGTACCCTTACCAACGGTGACATCGAAGCTGTGCTGAGCAAGACCCATCATGGGGCCGCCCATAATCAGCTTGTAGGTCTCTTCCTTCAGACCGCCGCAAGCATCGAACAGAGCCGTGATGGGGGTACCGATGGGGCACTCCACGTTCTTGGGCTCGATCACGCCGGAGCCGGACACCGTAACGATCTTGTTGACCACGGGCATACCGGTGTAGACAGCGCGATAGATGGCGCAGGTGGTGTTCAGGTTGAAGATGCAGCAGCCGGCATCAGCGGGGAGCTTGCCGGAGGGCACCTGACGGCCGGAGACGGCCTGCACCAGCTGCTTTTCAGCGCCCTGGGGATAACGGGTGTGGAGCACGACCACCTGAACGGGGGCATTCAGCTCCTTGATCTTGGCGTTCAGGACATCAGCGGCATTCTGCTTGTTAGCCTCAATACCGATGTAGACCTTGTCAACGCCAAAGCACTTAGCCAGCAGCGTAGCGCCCAGGATAACCTGATCGGGACGCTCCAGGCAGGCGCGGTGGTCGCCCGTGATGTAGGGCTCGCACTCAGCGGCGTTGATGATGACGTAGTCCACCTTGCCAAGACCGGAAGAGATCTTCACGTGGGTGGGGAACGTTGCGCCGCCCTGACCAACGATACCGGCGTTCTTCACGATCTCCACCAGTTCCTCGCTCGTCAGATTTTCGGGGTCAGCCACAGGCTTGACCTCTTCGCTCACGGTGTTCTCGAAGTCGTTGTCGATAACAACGCTCATCACCGTACCGCCCATAGAACTGGGACGGGGCTCCACAGCCTTGACCGTGCCGGACACGCTGGCGTGGATGGGTGCGGAAACGAATCCGCCGGGTTCGCCGATCCTCTGTCCAATTTTTACCTTGTCGCCCACTGCAACGATGGGTTTGCAAGGTGCACCGATGTGCATAGACATGGGAATGACCACCTGTGCCGGCGCTGCCAGCTGCTCGATGGCCTTTTCATTGGTTGCGGCCTTCATGTCATTAGGATGAACGCCGCCAAAGAAAGCATGTGCCATTGTCTTCACCTCATCTTAACTGCTTTCATAACCGACTTGGATCGTCCCTTTCCTCCTCTTGTTCCGGGGTCGAGAATCAGGGCTTTCCTCCTCGATTACCTTTGTGGTTTACACCACCTCATACGTTCTTAATCATACATCAAAATCTCTTTTTTGTCCAGTGTTATCGGTCATTTCTTGCGGAAACTTTAGCGCTTTTTGTCACAATCTTTTGAAATTTCTGCCACTTCTTTCCCCCTCTTGCGTTGGGGCTTTTCCTATGATACAATATGTTGTACTGTACCATACATTCCGTAAATTTATATAATAGGTATATTTTCCATAGAAAGGAAGGTTTTCCCCTATGTTCAACCGCGTACAGCTGAAGGCTGAGGCAAAGTCCATTACCAAAAATGCCACCGTTTCGGCTTATGTCTTTACCTTAATTTACCTTGTCATCACTTTCGTTCTCAGTCTGATTCTGGAGTTCGCCACCGGCTCTACCGCCGCCGAGCTCAGCGCCATCATGGAGATGGACATTCCCTTCCCCACGCTGGGTCTTTCCCCGCTGATGGTGACCTTTATCTCCATCCTCATCTCCCTTGTATCCATGGTGCTCTCCGCCGGTTATGTGATCTACACCATGGGTGTACGCAAGGGCCGCGTGATGCCCTATGCCACCATGTTCGACGGCTTTACCTTCGTGGGCAAGGTCATTATTCTGCAGATCCTTGTGGGCATCTATGTGTTCCTGTGGAGCTTGCTGTTCTTTATCCCCGGCATTATTGCCGGCTACCGCTACCGCTTCGCTCTGTACAACCTGTGTGATAATCCGCAAATCTCCCCTTCCGAGGCTCTGCGGATGAGCAAAG
>JAZQMH010000147.1:0-4556 GCA_045543255.1 Vescimonas sp. | reverse complement strand
CGCGTCAAGCCCCTTACTGGGCTCGTCCAGCAGGAGAATTTCGGGCTCTAAGAGAAGCAATTTGCAAAGTCCCAACCGCTGCTGCTCACCCCCCGACAAATCGCAGGGATGGCGCTCTGTGAGATGGGAAAGTCCGCAGAGGGCGAGGACATCGCCGATGGCTGCCTCGTCTCCACTTACCTCCCGCAGCTCTTCCCACACGGTGGTCTTTACGAACAGTGCCCGTGGGTCTTGGGGCAGCGCCGCCACACGCCCGTGGCACTGAACCGTGCCCCGATAGGGCTTGCGGATGCCCGACAGAAGACGCAAGGTGGTGGATTTACCCGCGCCGTTGCCGCCCATGAGGGCGTACAGCTCACCGCGGCGCACAGTCATGTTGAGCCCCTTCACCACATCGGGGGCGTTCTTTTCATAGCGGAAGTAACCGTTCTTCACCTCCACCACTACATCACCCGCCGCAGGAATCTCCGCAGGGGGCAGGGGGTGCAAGGGGTGGTCTTTTCCATATTCTGTCACGAAGGCGCGGCCTTCTCCCACGGTGATGGGACAGGGCGCATCGCTCTCCACCGCGCCCCACAATCGCATGGCAGAGGGCATGGCGCGGAACATACGGTGGTCAGCGTCCTTTAACTGCCGCCCCACCGTATCGCAATCGCCGTGGGCGACAATTCTGCCACCCTCCATGACCGCCACGCGGTCAGCGATAGGCAGCAGTTCTTCCAAACGCTGCTCCGTCACAATGACTGTCGTGCCAAGCTCCCGATGGATACGCCCCAGCACGGCGAAAAACTCCGTAGCGGCGATGGGGTCAAGCTGTGAGGTAGGCTCGTCCAGCACCAAGACTTTCGGCTGCAAGACCATGACGGCGGCGAGGTTCAGCAGCTGCTTTTGACCGCCCGACAGCTCCTCCACGCTCTTTTCAAACCAATGCTCAATGCCGAAGAAGGAGGCCATCTCCGCCACGCGGCGGCGAATGTGGTCGCTGTCATAGCCCAAACTCTCCATACCGAAGGACAGCTCGTGCCACACCTTGTCCGTCACGATTTGGTCGTCGGGGGACTGGAACACGAAGCCGATTTCTTGGCTCTGCTGCCGCTCGGAAATTGCGCCGAGGGGCTGCCCGTCGAAGAAAATCTCCCCCGACTTCTCCCCGTGGGGGGTGAGGGCGGGCTTCAAGTGCCGCAGCAGGGTGGATTTACCGCTGCCCGACACGCCGCAGAGGGCGAGGAACTCCCCTGCCTCTACCTGCAAGTCCACCCCATGCAAGGTGGGGGCAGCAGCGGCGGGATAGGAAAATGTCAGTTGTCGAATGTCAATGAGCGCCATTGTGCCTCCTCCTTCCATTTGATGAGCAGCGGCAAGCCGCAGCCGAGGGCGTAAATTGCGCAGGTCGCCACGCTCCACGCCGAGAGCGTGCCTGTCATATACGGATAATATTGCCAGTAGAGCTGCCCCGTTGCCCCGCCCGCAATCAAAATAGCGGCGCAGAGCACGAGGAATAGGGTAGCCACAATGTCCCGCCCCTCAAAGGTGTAGCGGTCAAAGGTGGTGCGTCCCTGTAGGCCGTAGCCACGGGACTTCATGGCATCCCCCGTGTCGATGGCCTTCTCCAGCGACCATGTCACCAGTACCGACAGCATGGCAGCGCCCCGGGCGATGCGTTCCCGCACCGTGCCCTCCTCGCGGTAGCCCAGCGTCCGCTGCGCCTCCCGCACCTGCTGCAAGCGCCGCCCAAAGAGGGGCACAAACCGCAACGTCATAGAGACCACCAGCGACAAGGCGGGGACGATTCGCCCGAAGAGGTAGAGGAATTTATCGGTGGTGATGACCACGCTGAAAGCGCGGAACCACAAAATGACCGTCATCAGCATCACGGCGGAAGAAAGACCATAGAGGGTGCTCTCCATGGTGATGTCCGCTCCCCACAGGGTAAAGAGGACGGTCACACCCTCGTGGCTGACGAACATATTGATGACGGTGGAGCAAAGGCACAGGGGCACCAGCCACCGCAGCATTTTCCACACCTTCGCCCCCTCAAGGGCAATGCAGTAAGAAAAAGCGAGGACAAGGCCGAGAACTTGACATACCCCATGGCGCAGCGCCATGCCCGCCCCGATAACGAGGACGAAGTAGAGCATATTCACAATGGGGTGATAGTGAGAAAAGGCATCGCGCCGCATACTTCGCCCTCCTTTCTGAGAAATAAAATGACTTCAAAAACTTTATGCGCTCATCCATCTCGCGCAAAGGGACAGGTCGCCGCGCATAAAAAAGTTTTTGATATTTAAATCTGTTTTTTATGCCAAAGGCATAAAAAAACGCTGTGCCTACACACAGCGGATGCCAACGAATTGCGTCCCCTCCGGTTTCGGCAGAGTGGAGGCGCACCCATAAGGTATCCCGACTTATCCCGCATTTGCAGGCTTCACGGTGACCGACTCGCAGGGGCTTTGCACCCCTTTCCCCTCCGCATTACGCGACGGGAGCGCCCGTTTGAAATTGTCCTAAGCATTATACTCCTCCGCAAAGGAAATGTAAAGGGGTATCCTCTGCGGATACCCCTTTACATTTACAGCACGAACTGCAGCGCCATGAAGGCCACATAGATACCCAGCAGCACGATGCCCTGCCAGCGGGAGAGCCGTTCCTTCACAAGGGCGGGGACAGCCAGCAGCACCATCACCGCCAGCACCACAGGCAGATCCAGCACCAGCGAGGAGTTGATGCCGCCGATGGTGCCCGACAGGGGCAGTTCAAAGGGGCTGATGGTAATGGCAGCACCGCTGACCAGCACCAAGTTAAAGAGGTTCGCCCCGATGATGTTGCCCAAAGACAGGGAGCTGTAGCCCTTTACAAGGGCGGTAATGGCGGTGACGAACTCGGGCAGGGACGTACCGATGGCCACGATGGTAAGGCCGATGACCTTCTCCGACACGCCCAGCGCCTGTGCCACAACGATGGCATTATCCACAAGCAGGTTTGCGCCCAGTGCAATGAGCGCCGCACCGATGATGAGGAAGAGGATGTCTTTCCACAGCTTGTCCTTCGTCCCCTTCTCCTCCGACTCCACGGTGTAATCCTCGCCGCTTTTTGCCTCCAGCGCTTCCTCGGTCAGCCCCTCGCCGCCAATGCTGCCATCTTTCTTCATCCGCAGCACCGTAACGACCATATACACCACGAACAGCACCAGCAGCATGATGCCCACCACGCGGGAGAACGTCCCCAGCACATAGGCGGCAAAACCGTACACAGCGAAGGCCACAAAGAAGAAGCTCACCGGCAGCACCAAACTCTTTCGCGCCGCAGCGCTGGGACGGATGGCAATGGTTAGCGCCGCAATCAGGGCGGTGTTGCAGATAATAGAGCCAAGCGCGTTTCCGTAGGCAATGGAGCCGCTGCCCATCATGGCTGCATCTACAGACACCATCACCTCGGGCAATGTCGTACCGATAGACACCACCGTAGCACCGATAAGGATCTCGGGCAGGTAAAAGCGGCGGGCAATGCCCGATGCGCCGTCCACGAACCAGTCGCCGCCCTTAATGAGCAGCACCAGTCCCACAAGCAGTAATAAGACAGGAATCCACATAGACGAGCCTCCTTTACAGGGCAGTTTATTTTTTATAATGATAGTATACCCCTTCTTGCGCCATTCAGATATTGCTTTTGCAACAGGGAGGAAGAAAAAAGAGGACACCGCCTAACGGTGTGAAAGAAGTGAAATATTCGTCTTACGCCGAATGTGAAATTATTGACTGCGCCAATAGTGAAATTTGATGCTGTGCATCAAGTGAAATAAAATAAATCCCCACGCGCCGCAGCGCATTTCACACGCCGCAGGCGTATTTCACGCACGAAGTGCATTTCACAAATCCCGCAAGGGATTTATTTCGTTGCGCCAATGAAAAAAGCACTTGCTTTGGCAAGTGCTTTTTTTGGCGCAGAAGGAGGGATTTGAACCCTCGCGCGGCTTTTGACCGCCTACTCCCTTAGCAGGGGAGCCCCTTCGGCCACTTGGGTACTTCTGCAAACACTATATAAATTGGCGGAGAGAGTGGGATTCGAACCCACGGATGCTCTCACATCGCCGGTTTTCAAGACCGGTGCTTTCGACCACTCAGCCATCTCTCCGTGTGTGAAAACGCCCTGTTTCAATCCCAAACGCAGGATATAGAATACCATATCCACCCACCGTTGTCAAGGACAAAGCCGCCGCTACGAAAAAAATTTTTGAAAAATTTGAAATTAGGGCTTGCAAATTGGAAAAAGGTGTGGTAATATAACAAAGCTGTCTGACAGCGAACTGCATATCCGGGTGTGGCGAAGTTTGGTATCGCGCTTGAATGGGGTTCAAGAGGCCTTGAGTTCGAATCTCAACACTCGGACCACGACGGAATATCCGCAAGGATATTCCCTCTTTTTTTGTTCCTCGTATCGAGAACGAAAGGCCTCTTGCCATTTAAATAAAACGGCCTATAGGCCGTTGCGCCGCATAGCGGCGTGACGGCCTTGAGTTCGAATCTCAACACTCGGACCACGACGGAATATCCGCAAGG
>JAZQMH010000146.1:0-4954 GCA_045543255.1 Vescimonas sp. | reverse complement strand
GCACGGCTACAAGACCCAGCAGCTGGATTTGGGCGGCGGCTACGGCGTGGCCTATACAGATGCTGACCCCCATTTGGATGTGGAGGAGAAGGTAGCGGAGGTGGCGGCCTCCATCAAGGCCACCTGTGCCCGCCTTGGCATTGAGATGCCGGAAATCCACATGGAGCCGGGCCGCAGCATCGTGGCGGCGGCAGGCATGACCCTCTACACCGTAGGCGCGGTGAAGAAGATTCGCGGCTATAAGAATTATGTGTCCGTAGATGGCGGCATGGGGGATAACCCCCGCTATGCTCTGTATAAGTCGGCCTACACCTGCTATCTTGCCAACAAGATGGAGGAGGCGCAGGACTTCACCGCCGATGTGGTGGGTCGCTGCTGCGAAAGCGGCGATATTTTGCAGCCCAACGTCACCATGAGCGCCACGGTGGCGCGGGGTGATATCGTGGCGGTGTGCACCACGGGCGCGTATAACTACTCCATGGCCTCCAACTATACCCGCCTGCCCCGTCCGCCTATCGTGATGCTCCGCGGCGGTGATGAGAGCTATGTGGCGGTGCGCCGTGAAAGCTATGAGGACTTGTGCCGCAACGATATGTGAAAGGAGCGAGAAACATGGCATTTAATGTGAAGAAACTCCCCTTGGTGGAGGCAACGCCCCTGCAGTATCTGCCCACTATGTCCCGTGAGCTGGGCATTGAACTGTATGTGAAGCGTGACGACTTGACGGCATTGGGTGCAGGGGGCAATAAGCTGCGTAAGCTGGAATACCTCGCCGCCGATGCCATCGACAAGGGTGCTACCATGCTCCTGACGGTGGGCGGTGCCCAGACCAACCACGGTCGCCTTACCGCCGCCGTGGCAGCGAAGTACGGCCTCAAGTGCGCCATCGCCGCCATTGACGACTACCCCGGTGAGGTCAGCGCCAACATTCTCCTTGACCGCATTATGGGCTGCGATTTGATTTTGAAGGCCGATGACGGCACGGACGAGGCAGCGCAGTTTGACCGCCTTGTGCCCCAGTTGGTGGCAGAGTATGAGGAAAAGGGCGAGAAGGTCTATCCCATCCCCATGGGCGGCAGCAATGCCCTCGGCGCGCTGGGCTACTACGACTGCGCCGTGGAGCTGACGCAGCAGGCAGCGGCTCTCAATTTGGGGGATGCCCATGTCATCAGCGCCGTTGGCTCGTTGGGTACGTATATGGGCCTTTTCTGCGGTTTGAAGAATGAAGCCTCGCCCCTGCGCTTGACGGGTATCGCCATCTCTCCCTTTGGGGAGGGGAAAGAAAAGCGCTTGATGGAGTATTTCGGCGAGATGAAGGAACGCTATCCATTTACCTTCGATGCTGTCCGCGAGGATTTCCACATTGAGACGGGCTACACCCGCGGCGCGTACAATAACCCCTGCGTGGAGGTGCGGCAGGCCATCTACCGCATGGCTCGTGCCGAGGCTATCCTCCTCGACCCCTGCTACACAGGCAAGGCCTTTGCAGGGCTTATCGACATGGTGGCAGAGGGGAAAATCAAGCAGGGTGAGAAGGTCATTTTCCTTCACACCGGCGGATTCCCCGGCCTCTACACCAAGCACCACCGCGTGGAGTTCGAGAAAGAACTCCTTGACGGGGTAAGAATTATTAAATAAATGCAAAAAAGAGAAAGCCTGCAAGGGCTTTCTCTTTTTTTGTTCAAATCTCCACCTCGTAGCGCTCGTAGGCGTTGATGACGGTGGTGTTGCCGAGGGTACATTGGCGCTCAATTTGCCGCCCGTAGTTCATGTGAACATGACCGTGGATGAAATATTTGGGTTCATAGCGTTCAATGAGTTCGCGGAAGCAGTCGAAGCCGCGGTGGGCGTAATCGTCCCCGCACGCCACTCCCGTGGGGGCAGCGTGGGCGATGATGATGTCCACGCCACCTGCACGGCGAATTTTCCAGTGGAGGCGGCGAATACGCCGCGCCATCTGCTGCTCGGTGTACTGGTGGACGCCGCCATTATAGTGGGGCGAGCCGCCAAGACCTAAGATGCGGATGCCGTTGTGGATGTAGAGCTTGTCCTCGATGCTCTCGCAGCCCTCGGGGGGCGCAGAGCGATAGCGGGTATCGTGGTTGCCGTGGACGTAGAGGAGAGGCGCACGACCCATAGTGACGAGGAAGGAGAGGTACTCCGCCTTCAAATCACCGCAGGAGAGGATTAAGTCATACTCCTTCAATCGCCCCGGCTGATAGTAGTCCCACAGGAAGGGGCTCTCTTTATCGGAAAGAAGCAGTAACTTCATAGCAAGATGCCCTCCTTCTTCGGCGGGATGCGGTCGCGGTAGATGCCCTGCAATTCCACGATGTTCCGCGCCTTCTCGCTGAGGGACTCGTAGGGGGGGATAGCGCCATCCACATTGTCGCACAGCCAGTCCATGTGGAGAAGCTCGGCGGTGGTGAAGTAGGTGTTGCCGTCGTTGCGTACCGTGCCGTCCTGCGAGGTGATGGGGCGGTGGAAGGGGACAATGGTGCCGCCCGTCATGTCGCGGATTAAGAGGTTGGCAAGGGTCTCCACGCCAACGGGGAGGGACTTTTCCAATTGCAGGGCGATGACGCCGCTGGACATGCCCCACCAGTAGTTCACCGCCTGTGCCCCGTGCTTGGAGGAGAGGTTATCCCATGTGCCGCTCATAATGCTGCGGCAGAGCTTGACGTAGAACTCGCCCCAATCCCAGTAGGGGGAGGCAAGGAGTTCGGTATTACCGTCTTCCTTCACGCGGAACAAGCCCCAGCGTCCATGCTCCCAGCCGGGCATGGGAATATCGAGGGTGGAGATGGTGTCCACGCCCTCGCTTCGCAATTCCGCCAAGGGGTCACCCGCAAGGCACGACCACTTTAAGCTGACGCGGGCGTGGGGATTGGTCACCTGCAGGCCGAGGGCAAAGGCGTTGATACCCGCAGGCACGCCGAAGATGGGGGAGGAGGCGATGTAGCCGATGCGGTCACTTTTGCTGACTGCCCCTGCGATAGCGCCGGAGATGAACTTTCCCTCATAGATGCGGCTATAGTAGGTGCGCACGCCCGTGTAGGGCATGGAGATGGAGCAGTTGAGAATTTTTACGTTGGGGTATTTCGCCGCCGTTTTGCGGCAGGCGGCAATGAGGGGTGCGGTGGTGGCGAAAATGACCTCTGCGCCATTTTCGATGGCCTTTTCCATGGCCTCCTCGGCATCTTCACCGTTGCCAACGCCGTAGTAGACCTGTGTCTCCACTTGCTCCCCCAAGGTATCCTCCAAATAGAGGCGACCCCGCTCGTGACCCTGCACCCATGTGCTGTTCTCGGGCCGCAGCTCGTGGATGAAGGCGGCGTTCAGCGTGGAGGAGGGCAGGATGGAGAAGAGGCGGCGCACGATGCTGGTGCTCTCCTCTTTTTCTGCGCCTGTGTCCACGGTGATGACCTCTTCTTCCTTCAGCGCGGCGATGTCGGGCCACACGGCCTGCATGCTCTTCGTCAGCTCTTGGGCGGTCATGTCGCGGAGCTGGGTAAAGGTATAGACCTTCAGCCACACCAGCAGGGCATCGGCCACATTGATGCCCTCGGCGCGGTCGCTGTGCTTGACAAATTCATGTTCAAAGCGGAAATACGCGGCGGAAAAGCGGCGGCGCTCCTCTTCCGTCCACTGGTGATCCAAATCGAAACCCAGCGCCACCTGCAATTTGGGAAAACTGCCGAGACGGGTGAACTGGAGAGAATAGAGCCCCGTGAGGGGATAGTAGTGGAGGAACTCGTAGTAGCACTGTACCTCCTCCGCCTGTGAGTAGGTGGGGAGGATGCGGATGACGTAGCCTGTAATGCTCCGCGCGCCGAAATATTTCATGACGCTGACCCGCTTATTTCCCTCCTGCACATAGAAGCGACCCAAATACTCAAAGCAGCGGATGGGGTCGTGGATACCCTCGTCTCCCAAATGGGCGCAGCAAAGCTGCCGCCACTTATAGGCGAACTCGCTGCCCTCACCGAGGAGGGGGAGAAAATCCGAGGAGAAGGCGTTGACGCGGCCTGCCGTCTTTGTGCCTGCGATTTTATCAAGAGGAATTTCAATAAGCCCCAAATCCACCTGTCCTGCCACCATGGAATCGGACAGGACTTCATCCAATACCTGCAAGTAGGGGTACTTGCCATGGTTGACGCTGTCGCGGTGGGACTTACGGCCCTGTTTCAGCGCCTGCTGATAGTGGTTGGTAGCTTCCAACTGTATGTTCATAGCGAACCTCCTTTGGGAAAACTACTGTTGTAGGGATAGTATACCCTATTGAGGAGAAAAAGGGAAGTAAAAAGCCCTGTCAAATGACAGGGCTTTTTCATGGCACCCCGAAGAGGATTCTAACCTCCGACCTGCCGCTTAGGAGGCGGCTGCTCTATACAGCTGAGCTATCGGGGCGTGCGTCAAGGGTTATTGTACGCACCTTTTTGTGCTTTGTCAACGAGAAAATGGGGAAAATATGGGAGAAAGTCTTGCAATTCACGATAATGGAGACTATAATATCAAGGTTGAAAAATTGTCATCATTCTACCCATGAGAAAGGGGTTTTTCCTTTGCAGAACGAACTTTTGAGAAACGTAGCCATCATTGCTCACGTTGACCACGGTAAGACCACGCTGGTGGACGAGATGCTCAAGCAGGGCGGCGCGTACCGCGAGAATCAGGAGACGGTGGATCGCGTTATGGACTCCAATGACCTCGAGCGTGAGCGCGGCATTACCATCCTCGCTAAAAACACCGCCATCCAGTACGGCGACACCAAGATCAACATCGTGGACACTCCCGGCCATGCCGACTTCGGCGGCGAGGTGGAGCGCATTTTGAAGATGGTCAACGGCGTTATCCTGCTGGTGGATGCCGCGGAAGGTCCTATGCCCCAGACCCGCTTCGTGCTGTCCCGCGCGCTGGAGCTGGGTCACCGCGTCATCGTGGTGGTCAACAA
>JAZQMH010000145.1:0-12212 GCA_045543255.1 Vescimonas sp. | reverse complement strand
CCTGCACCAGGCAGGCCACCAGCGTTTTGCACTCCACGTCGCCGTGGTGTGCCTGAATGGCGTGGATGATCTCTTCTTTTTCCTTATACTTGCGGGCATACTCCACGCCCAGCGCCACATGCGTGCCCTCAAACTCGTGGTCGAGAGCCTTGCCCAAGTCGTGCAGCAGACCTGCGCGCTTGGCGGCGTGGACATCGGCGCCCAGCTCGGCGGCCATCAAGCCTGCGATGTGGGACACCTCAATGGAGTGCTGCAGCACGTTCTGACCATAGCTGGTGCGGTAGTGGAGCTTACCAAGGAGCTTCTGCAGCTCGCCGTGCAAGCCACGGACACCCGTCTCCAACACGGCACGCTCACCCTCGGAGCGGATGACGGCATCCACCTCGCGGCGGGCCTTCTCCACCATCTCCTCAATGTGGGTGGGATGGATACGACCGTCGGCAATGAGCTTCTCCAGCGCCACGCGGGCGATCTCGCGGCGGACGGGCTCAAAGCAGGACACGGTAATGGCCTCGGGGGTATCGTCGATAATGAGATCGGCACCGGTAGCCGTTTCGATGGCGCGGATGTTGCGGCCCTCGCGGCCGATGATGCGGCCCTTCATCTCGTCATTGGGCAGGGGTACCACACTGACGGTGATCTCGGCGACATGGTCGGCGGCGCAGCGCTGGATGGCGGTGGCCACGATCTCGCGGGCACGCTGATCGGCCTCCTCCTTGGCGCGGGCTTCGATCTCCTTGATCTTCATAGCAGTCTCGTGGGTCACCTCGGACTCCACCTGCTGGATGAGGTAATCCTTAGCCTCCTCGGCGGTAAAGCCGGAGATGCGCTCCAGCATCTCGGTCTGGCTGCGCTTAATAAGGCGGATCTCCTCCTGCTCACGGTCGGCGGCGGCATGCTTGGCAGCGAGAGCCTCCTCCTTCTTCTCCAGAGCTTCGGTCTTTTTGTCGATGTTCTCTTCTTTCTGCTGCAAACGGCGCTCCTGCTTCTGCAGGTCGGCGCGGCGCTCGCGGACTTCCTTCTCGTATTCGTTGCGGGAGCGCAGGATCTCTTCCTTCGCCTCCACCAGTGCCTCACGCTTCTTGCTCTCGGCATTTTTAATGGCCTCGTTGACAATGCGCAGCGCCTCTGCCTCGGCATCGGCGATCTTGCGCTGGTCATTCTTAGCCTTCTGACGGTGAATGAGAATACAAGCGAGGACGCCCAGAACAAACGCCACGACTGCCGCAATGGCAATCATTACAAAGTCGTTCATGGTTTCCTCCTGTTACAGTGTAACGCTTCAAATTCGGTTGATTGTGTATCATAACAGCCGTACGGCTGTCCGTGTGTAGAAAACAACCCGAGAGAGCCCCTACTCTCCCCGATAATAATCCTTATCTATTTTACGCTGATTATGTTGACCTGTCAAGGAAAAAGAAGAGGCGGCGTTAAAAATTTTTACAGCACGATGAAGCCCGCCGACACGAAGCCCGCTGTCTCCCCGTAACCTACACTGTACCACCCGTCGTAGACGCCATACACGGTCACTGTCGCTCCACGGGGGATGGTGGTGACGATGGCGCTGGCAGTATTTGGCTTGGCGCGGAGATTCAAGGGGTCGCGGAGGGTGTTCACCGTCCCTGTCCGCGGCGTGATGGGGGTAATGAAAGGGAGGCCGAAATATTCCGTCAAGCTCAGCACCAGATTTTCGGCGATGGGGCGGAGATTATTCTGCACCCACTGGGCATCGGCGGTGTTGTCGTGGTAGCCGATTTCCAGCAGCACCGAGGGGGCTTTTGGCTGGCGGACTTCCCCCAGCGCCGTGGTAGCGCGGGTGGTAACGCGGTCGGGCAGGGGGTAGATGGCCTTGAGATTGTCGGCGAAGATGGTGGCGGCGCGGCGACCGTTGCGGGAAGTGGGGTAATAAAAGGCGATGATGCCCCGCACGCGACCTTCCGTCACGCCGTCACCCGAGGCGTTGGAGTGGAGGGCGAGATAGAGGTCGTAGGTGCCCCGATTGGCCTGTGCGATAGAAGAAGCGGCGGTCATGTCGGGGGTGTTGCGCTTGAAGCGGATGGTGTTGGCGCGGAGATAGGGCTCCATCTCGTCGGCGATGCGGTTCATGAAGTACTCCTCCGAGCCTGCCCCTGTGATGTAGGGGTTAAACTCCTGCGTGGAGGGGCTTAAATAGATGATGGGCATGGCAACTGCCTCCTTATTGGCGTAGTGATATGGGGCAGTATATGCGGGGGAGGCGGGATTGTTGCGTGGTGGTATGGCGAACTGTTACTTGTTAACTGTTACTTGTTAATTGAAAAAGAGCCCCGTAGGGCTCTTTTCTATCAACTTAAAACACCAACTGCACAAGGAGCATATAACAAACCGTGCCCACGACGATGGACAGGAAGGTGTTCTTCCGCCACAGGTGCAGCGCCGCTACCACCGCTACGGCGATGAGCTGAGGCAGGAAATTGCCCATGGCATCGAAGGTGGTACTGCGCAGGCAATACACCACCAGCGTTGCCATCACCGCCATAGGCAGGATACGGCCTAAATATTTCACGATTTTCGGCACTTCCCGTCCGCCGAACAGCAGGAAGGGCAAGGCGCGCTCCAAAAACGTACACACCACGCACACGGCGATGATGGCGATACTATAACCCACAGAAATGGTCATGCCGCCACCTCCTCTTCCACCGTGTACTGCTCAAGACGGGGACGCAGCAGACACAGCACCGCCACCGTAATGAGGAGAGAGGGCAGGATGAAGTTGGCTGCCCCGAAGATGAGGATGCACACGATGCCCGACACCACGGCGATGGCGGCAGGCAGCATGGTTTTCGCCTCCCGCAGCTGGTCGATGAGGATCACCACGAAGAGAGCCGTCAAGGAAAAGTCGATGCCCGTGGTGTCGAAGGTGATAAGCTGCCCCACCAAGCCGCCCATGAAGGTGAACACCAGCCAGTAAAACAGCACGAAACCTGCGCTGAAGAGGTGGGCCCACTTATCGTCCACACCCTCTTGGGGCTTGTGGGCGCAGTGGAGGGAATAGCTCTCGTCCGACAGGGAGTAAACGAGGAACAGACGGCTGCCGCTGCCGAAGCTGCGGAAGCGCTCCACAAAGCTGATGCCATAGAAAATATGGCGGGAGTTTAGGAGCAGCGCCAGCAGCGCCACGGTAATAAGGGGCGTGCCGTTGACAAAAAACTCCACCATCAAAAACTGCAGCGAACCTGCCAGCACCGTCAGGGATGTGAGGGTAGACCACAGGAAATTGTAGCCGATGCTCTCCATCAGCACGCCGTAGGCGAGACCGAGAGGGAAAAAGCCCAGCAGGATGGGGACAGTGCGGCGAAAGGCGTAGAGGAAAGTTTGTTTCATAGGCGTTCCTCCTTCCCGCCTCACGAGTTGCTATACAAAATATCCTGTGCTACAGGGGCGTAGAAGAGCTTCTCCACCATGTCGAAGTCGCGGGTCTGGGCGAGAATCCACATGAGCTTGGCGACTGCCGCCTCGGTGGTCATGTCGTAAGCCTCCAAAAGCCGCAGATTCTGCTTCAAGCGCCCGCCCACGTGGTATACGCCCAAGTCGCTGCCCTCATTGGGCACTTGGGTGGTCATGACGAGGATTTTCCCCTGCTCCACGGCGCGGCGCAAAATGCCGTACATGTCGCCGTACTCGGGCAGGCCGCCCACGCCGAAGCTCTCGATAATAAGGCCGTCGTATTGCGCCGCCATAAAGGCCACCAAGGCGGGGTCAGTGCCGGGAATCAACTTCAACAGCCCCACATTGGTGTCCACTTTGTCGTAAAAGACGGGCTTCTCCCCCACCTCGGAGCGAATATACTGCAACAGCCGTCCATCCTGCACCACCGCCAAATCGGGGTGGTTCACGCTGGAGAAGGCTTGGAAGCTCTTGGAGCAGGTCTTGCGGGCGCGGGTGCCGAGGATGACCTTTCCGTTAAAGACGATTTGCACGCCGCCGCAGCCGCGACAGGCGTAGAGGAACGCGTCGCAGAGATTGCGCTTGGAGTCGGTGCCATCGAACCAAATGGGCTTCTGGGCACCCGTCAGCACGATGGGCTTGGGGCTATTCTGAATGAGGTAGCTGAGAGCCGCCGCCATGTAGGCCATGGTGTCCGTGCCGTGGCTGATGACGAAGCCGTCATAGTCCTCGTACTTCTCCTGAATGGTCTTGGCAACGCCCACCCAGTGCTTAGGCTCAATGGAGGTGGAGTCGAGGCTGTAGAGCTGCACGCAGTCCACGTGGCACTCCTTGCCCACGGAAGGCACGAAGGAGAGGAGCTGCTCCGTAGTCAGTTCAGGAGTCAGACCGTCGCCGCCCATTTCGCTGGCGATGGTGCCGCCTGTGCCAATCATCAAAATTCGCTTCATGTCCTTCACCTCTCACTCTCTGCCGTCCAAGGCGTCTGCGCCGAAGCGGACAGCCAATTCGATTTTCCGCCGCTCCTCGTCGCTTTCCGCCGCCTCAAGGCGCTGCTTCATCTTCTGCAGGAAAATGCCCCGCAGGGAATCCTCGCCGCAGCCCGCCCAAATATCGCGGCGTGCCGTGCGGTTGTCCCGCAGCTCCAACTGGTAAAATTTGGGAGCTAACTGCTGCGCCAAGGCCGCCAAGTCCTCTTCTTCCCCGCTGCGCTCACCCGTTAAGATGATGCGGTAGAAGTCGTCCTCTGTGCGAGGGGGCAGGGATTCCATAATGGCCTCGGTCAAGTCGCGGCCTGTCACATCCACAGAGTGGATGCAGTAATGGCGGCGGGCGAAGGGGATAAAGCGCATGGTGACAGAGCCCGCGCCAATATCGCCCAGCAAAAAGCCCTTCTCCCCCAGTTCATCGAAGCCGCGGCCTTCCAAACAGCCGCAGTAGGCGTAGCTGACCGCCCCCGCCGTTTGCACGCCATCGTAGCGATGAACATGGCCTAAGGCGAGGTAATCAAGGCCGCTTTTGGCAATATCTTCCACGGAGATTGGGCGATAGTGACTGTCCTTACTGCCCACCTCGCCGTGGAGAAGGCCGATTTTCACAAGTTCCCCGTCCTCAGGGCGCACGGAAAAGCCCGAAAGGCCACGCTCCGTCACCTCGCCCTCGATGAAGGCCGCACCGTAGACCACGCAGCCGTACTGAGGGAAGGCGATGCGCTCCATGGCGGGAGATGTGAAGATGTGGACATTCTCGCTCCACAAGGTGGTGGCGTAGGGGCTGCCCGCGGTATAGTAATCGTGGTTGCCTGGGGCAATCACCACCTCGCCGCGAAAGGCAGACAAGGCAGCGGACAGCTCCGCACCCGTCTGACCGTAGACGGCGTCACTGTCCAACAGGTCGCCCGCCAGCAAAAGCAGCTGCGCCCCGTGGTCGTTGCCGTAGTCCACCAGTGCCCGCACCAAGTCGCGGCTCTCCTGCCGACGCTGACGGGCCTGCTCGACGCTTAAGCCGCCGTAGGCGCTGTCGAGATGGAAATCCGATGCGTGAAGGACGCGCACCATGTTACTGAGCCTCCTCTTCCTGCCAGCCCTTGCACACGTCCACCCACTCCACGAAGTTCTCGCCGCAGCAGCGCTCCAGCTCGTCGCAGGTCAGTTCAATGGCGCTTGCGGCGCTGCCCACAGCGGGGAACACGGTGTTAAAGCGGCGCAGGGACACATCGAGGTAGGTCTTGACATCGGCAGGCAGGGCAAAGGGGCACACGCCGCCGGGGGCGTGACCGATGCGCTCCACAGCCTCTTCAAAGGTCAGCATCTTGGCCTTTGCGCCGTAGTAGTGCTTATATTTGCTGTTGTCCACCTTGGCATCACCGGCGGCGACAATCAGAATGGGGTCTTCATGTACCTTAAAGCTGAGGGTCTTGGCAATACGAGCGCCTTCCACGCCCACAGCCTGTGCCGCCAGCTCCACGGTGGCGGAGGACACCTCAAACTCCTGCATACGGTCTTCCACGCCGTAGGCCTTCAGATACTCACGAACTTTTTCAACAGACATGGTTTTGTTTCTCCTTTGGGTTAATATGGTAAAATTTGTTGAATTTATTTTGTTGGGGTGCTGTGCCCCCTTGGCTCCCCCTTTGGGGGAGCTGTCGCCGCCATCGGCGGTGACTGAGGGGGCTGCTATTGAAAGATTCTCATCAGCAGCCCCTTCCGTCTGCCCTTCGGGCACCCACCTCCCCCGAAGGGGGAGGCAAGAATCCTCTGCTCCTCAATTTCCTTACCTTATATCCACTCTTTCGACGCCCACACAAAGCCCCGTATCGCTGTCGAGGGTGAAAATGCAGCCCTGCGCTTTGTTGGGCCCGTCGGCGAAGCGATAGCGTCCCGCAAGACCGCCCAGAAAGAACTCGATAGACTGCTCAGGGGGAATGCCCAGCACCGATTCCACAGCACCCGTCATACCAAGGTCGGTAATGTAGCCCGTGCCCTTGGGGTTAACGCGCTCATCGGCGGTAGGCACATGGGTGTGTGTGCCCCACAGTGCGCTCACCCGACCATCGAGATAGTAGCCCAGCGCCAACTTTTCACTGGTGGCCTGCGCGTGGAAATCCACCAGCGTAAAGGTGGGCTTATCCTTCTCCAAAGTGCTGAGCAGCTTGTCCGCCGTAGTGAAGGGGTCGGCGGCCTTCCAATCGAGGTCGCGGCGACCAATCAACGAAATCACCGCAATGCGGATAGACCCGCAATCGTAAACGCCCATACCGCGCCCAGGCATACGGCCCGAGAGATTGGCGGGACGGAGAATATAGCGGTTATCCTCCAAATAGTCGCAAATCTGCATCCGCCCGAAGGTGTGGTTGCCTAGCGTAATCACATCCGCACCTGCGGCGAAGAGGGCATCGGCCTGTGCAGGAATAATGCCCGTACCCGAGGCGTTTTCGCCGTTGATGACGGTGAAGTGGATGTTCTTCAGTTTCTGCACAGAGCGCAAGTGCTTTTGCACATGGCGCACCGCGTCCTCACTGGTCACATCGCCCAAGGCGAGAATGTTATACAGCATTGCCGTGTCCTCCTTCGGGGGAATTTTCCTTAATAGAGTATTATGCCACAAATTGCGGAAAGTGGCAAGGGTCGAAGTGACAATTAACAATTAACAATTAACAATTAACAGTTAGTTGTGCTGACTTCTACATTTCCACAGCAGTGAGCGGCTGAGCGGGTTAGAAGCAGAGGCGATGCTACATTTAGACGAAGTTATCGCCGCAGAAATCTACGCGGGGCTTGTTTCCTTCGCGGGGAAACATCGGCGCGGGAAGGAAGTTTTGAAACCATGGGTTTCAAACGGCGTTTTCTTTGGTACTTTCTTTTCGCTGTTGAAAAGAAAGTACGAACATTCCCGTAAAAACATAAAAAAGGGGCGGACAGAGTCGTCCGCCCCTACAGGGTATTGCTGTTATTCTGCGTTTTCTATCGCTTCTTCAACCAGTGCTTCCACCAGTTCAAGACTATACAGCGGTTCGGCGATGCCGCCTGCGGCGGCGTAGGCACGCACCGTCACCGTGTCACCCACATTGAGCAAAATGAGCTGGGGCAGCGCAGAGGCAGAAGAGGTGTACCACACGCCGTCCACGGAGATAAAGTAGTGGGTCTCCCCTGCCATGACGGCGGAGCGAATCTCCGCCACCACGCCTGTTACAGGTGCGGTCAGGGCCAGCTCCTCCTCGGGCAGGACGCCCTCATCCTCTTCAATGAGGTTATTGTTGGCCAGCATCTGACGGTAGTTGCTCTCACACTCAGCCACCGTTGCGCCCGTAGCCACGATTTGGTACTGGCTCACGTTGACCATGGCGTACATCTTCACCAGCTCCGCCTCGTCCTTCAAGGCCATGAAGTAGGTGGGCTGCTGGGAGATATTAAGGAGCAGAGGGAAGGTTGCCTGATAGTGCAGATGCTGCACCTGACCCTCGGCGCTGTCCATGGCGCTGTACTCCTCCGCGCCTGCCACGGTGTAGAACCGCGTCTCCTTGGTGCGCTGGTTGGAGAGAATGAAGCCGATGTTAGATTCATCAGACACCACGGAGGTAATGCCCGTGTACATATAGACATCGTCGTCGATGGCGATGTAGTTGTAGCCTTCCGTGGTGACGGTCACTTCACGCTGACCGAAGAGGGAGTTAATAAAGCCGTTGATATAAGTGCCGTGGAAGTCATACTGCTGCATAATAAGCTCAGCGGTATAGACGTGATCCACCCAAGTGGGCACATCCGCCACATCGTAATAGGTGCTCTCGCCCGTCACAGCATCCACCAGCACCGCGCCGATAATATCCGTGCCGCCAAAGAGGCCGATGGTCTTATCCATACGAGGGCAGACCCAATAGGGGTGACCCGTCTCGTCAATTTCAAAGGCGGGAGCATCGAACATGTAGGTGGGGTAGTTAAACCGCAGATGGCGGTAGAGATTGCGCCCGAAGTGCTCGGCAGTGGTATAGCGGATGCCCTCGTCAAGGCGCACCACCTCCACGTTCTGGGTCACCATGTCTACAATGAGGTAGGCAGGCAGACCCTCGGCGCGGTTGGTGAACCACTTGATCCAGTCGCCGTAGCGCAGGCTCGTCACGCGGACGGGGCGGCCCTCGTAGTTGATTTGGGTGTAGTTTTCAATGACCTCAAACTGGCTCACCATGTCGGCAAGCTCGCCCAACTTGCGGTTACCCAGCTTCACGGCGGAGTTCTTATCCACCATGGGGATCTGGGAGTAGGAGATCTCCTCCACCTCGGCGGCAAAGTCGCCGTCCTCCACCGTCAAGAGGTCGCGGTAGTCGTTGGCGCGGATGACCTGCCAGCCAAGCACAGAGCCCACCACTGCCGTCAGGATAAAGGCGGCGGCGATAACGAGGGGGATCAGGCACTGCTTTTTCAAGAAGCCGAAGTAGCCCTTCCACCCCTCACCCTGAAAGCCCGAGGTGAAGATGGCGCACAGGGCATACACGGCGCAGACCAGCAGCACGAAGACGTACAGCTCCCCTGCCTTGAAGTTGAGGGCAGGCAGCACCACATAGAAGTAGAGGGCAGCAAACACCAGCGTCACCACGATGTTGATGATGGTACGGGTGACAGGCGTACCTACGGCCTTACGGGGCTTTTTCACTTTCTGCGCGCGGACAAAGGGCGTTTCCCCCTTGAAGCCCTGAAAATTCGGGTCGTTCCAGTTTGTGTTCATAGTTGATTCTCCTGTATGATAAAGTTTTCGGGTTGATGAAGTTTTTGGGGGGTGTTGTAGGGGCGGACATTATCCGCCCGTTACGGAAATGTTCGTACTTTTCTTTCATCAGCGAAAGAAAAGTACCAAAAGAAACGCCGCGTGAAACCCATGGTTTCACGACTTCCTTCAGCGCGCCTCACTCCATAGGTCAACGATGCCATCCCTCGCGTAGAGTTCTTCCATCTAAACTTCGTCTAAATGTAGCATCGCCTTAAGCTTCTCTTTTCGCTGCCGCTCTTGCTCAAAAATGTAGGGGTTGTTGCACAAAACATATAACTGTTAATTGTTAATTATTAATTGTTAATTCTATTATACCCTTCCTACGCTCCCCCGTCCAGCAATTTGAAGTTGCTTTACGAAAATTCTACCAATTTTCTCCGCAATTTCAAGTTGCGCGGCCCTTCGTTCACAAAAGGTTTACAGAATAGTCAAGAAAAGTCAAAATTCACCTGTTGACTTTCCTTGACCATTGTTGTATCGTAAAGGTCAGAAAAAGTCAAACGACTACCAAGGAGGAATGACCTATGGGTATCACCGATATGATTGCATCCTTCATCCACGATGCATTGGAGGAGGCAGACGGCGTGTTGGAGCTGCAGCGCAGCGATTTGGCACAGCGCTTTAACTGCGTGCCCAGCCAAATCAACTACGTCATGTCCACCCGCTTCTCCCCCGAGCGGGGCTACATTGTGGAGAGCCGCCGCGGCGGTGGTGGCTACATCCGCATCTCCCGCGTGCAGGTGGACAGAGAGACCCTTTTGATGCACGTCATCAACGCCATCGGCGCGAACTTGGACGAGACAAGCGCCCGCGCCATCGCCCAAAACCTCGTCAATAGCGGCGCACTGGACAGCAACACCGCCCGCCTGCTGACCGCCGCCACTTCCCATCGGGCGCTGCAGCAGGTCTCCCCTGCCCTGCGGGACACCGTCCGCGCCGACATCTTCAAACAAGTGCTGCTCTATGCAGTTTGACCCTTTGAAAAGGAGGACATACTACCTATGAAATGTGAACACTGCGGCATCCACGATGCCACTTTCTTCTGCAAGACCAACGTGAACGGTCGCGTGAGCCAAGTCCACCTCTGCCCCGACTGCGCCGAGAAGCTGGGCTACACCCACTCCTTCGAGCAGGCACTCCGCCGCGGTCAGCGGCGTCTGTTCGACCCCTTCTCTCTCCTCGGCGACTTCGGCATGATGCCCAAAACCATGCTCACCGAGTTCCCCGCCCCCACGGAGGAGGAAACTTCACCCTCTCCCGCGCCCCAGTCGGAGCTGGTGGACGCCATCGACGCCGCCAAGTTGCAGGCTGAGCGCCACCGCAACGCCTTGCAAGCCCAGCTCCGCGCCGCCATCCAAGAGGAGCGCTACGAGGACGCGGCAAAGCTCCGCGATGAGCTGAAAACCTTAGACTAAGAAAGGAGAACACGCCCTATGAACGAAAACAGATTCACCCCCAACGCAGAGGAAGTCCTGCGCCTCGCCCAAGAATCGGCACAGGAACTGGGTCACGGCTATGTGGGCAGTGAGCATCTCCTTCTCGGCCTTCTCCGCCGCGAGGAGGGTCTTGCCTACCGCGTGCTGACGGAGTACGGCCTCACCGATGAGATGGTGACGGGCATCGTACAGCGGAGCATGGGTCGCGGAAACGGCGGCCTTGCCCCTGCACAGGGGCTCACGCCCCGCGCCAAGAGCGTGGTGGAGCTGGCGGTGGCGGAGTCCCGCCGCATGAGCGCACCCTATATCGGCACGGAGCATCTTTTGATGGGCATCCTCCGCGAGGGCAGTAATATGGCCCTTCGCATCCTCCGCACCGTGGGCGTCGACCCCCGCCATATGTACGCGGATTTGCAGAAAAAGCTGTCCGAAACCCGCCCCGTGGCGGTCAGCGCCAATCCCAACACCGCCAAAGACCCCAAAAAGGTGGGCAAAACTCTCGCCGAGTTCACCCGCGACTTGACGGAATCTGCCCGACAGGGAAAACTTGACCCCGTCATTGGTCGTGACAACGAGATTCGCCGCGTCATCCAAATCCTCTCCCGCCGCACCAAGAATAACCCCTGCCTCATCGGTGAGCCCGGCGTGGGCAAAACCGCCATCGCCGAGGGCTTAGCCTCCAAAATCGTGGCAGGTGACGTGCCCGAAGAGCTTCTCGATAAGAAGGTGCTGAGCCTCGACCTCAGCGGCATGGTGGCAGGCACGAAGTACCGCGGCGAGTTTGAAGAGCGGATTAAGAACACCATTGAGGAAATTAAAAATGACGGCTCTGTCATCCTCTTCATTGACGAGCTCCACACCATTGTGGGCGCAGGCAACGCCGAGGGCGCCGTAGATGCCGCCAATATCTTAAAGCCCGCCCTCTCTCGCGGCGAGATTCGGGTCATCGGCGCCACCACGCTGAACGAGTACCGCAAGTACATCGAAAAGGATGCGGCTCTCGAGCGCCGTTTCCAGTCCGTCACCGTAGGTGAGCCCACGGCAGAGGATGCCCTCGCCATTTTGAAGGGTCTCCGCGACCGCTACGAATCCCACCATAAGCTGACCATCACCGATGAGGCACTGGAGGCCGCCGTGTCCCTCTCCCGCCGCTATATTAACGACCGCTTCCTCCCCGACAAGGCCATCGACCTCATGGACGAGGCCGCCTCCCAAGTCCGCATGGCGGCGGAGGTGTCCTCCCCCGAAATCATGGCTTTGGAGGAAAAGCTCACCACATTGCGCCGCGAAAAAGGGGACGCCATCGCCGCACAGGACTTTGAAAAGGCCGCCCAGCTCCGCGACATCGAGGGCAACTACGCCCAGCAGTTGGACATGGAGCGGGACGCCCTCCGCAAGAAGAATGCCGCCAATCGCGGCGCTGTCACCGCCGAGGACATCGCCTCCGTGGTGGGCGCATGGACGGGCATCCCCGTGAAGCGCCTCACGGAAGACGAGGGCGCACGCTTGCTGAAACTGGAATCCACCCTCCACGAGCGGGTGGTGGGACAGGATGAAGCCGTCGCCGCCGTGGCCCGCGCCATTCGCCGC
>JAZQMH010000144.1:0-10387 GCA_045543255.1 Vescimonas sp. | reverse complement strand
GAAAAGAAGCTCTTCCACTTCTCCTACCGTCGGTATTTGGAGAATCAGATCCGTTCCGTGTTCGGTTTGGAGGGCACACCCATCATCATGACGGTGCGCCAGAAGGGAGAAGATGATAAATGAGACTGATTGGCGCACTGCTGCTGATGGGTTTGATCGTCATGCTGCTGAGCTATTTTTTAGGCTGTCTCAACGGCTCGGTGCTGATCTCCCACTTTGTGGTGCGGGACGATGTGCGCTCCCACGGCAGCGGCAACGCAGGCCTCACCAATTTTTACCGCACCTACGGCGCACGGTACGCGCTGGGCGTGATCGCGCTGGATATGGGCAAGACGGCAGTGGCCTGTCTGCTGGGCGGCTTCCTCTTCCAGTATTTCACAGGTGCCAGAGTGCTGGGCGTGCTGTTGGCAGGTCTTGGCTGCTCCTTGGGCCACATTTTTCCCGTGTTCTTCGGCTTTCGCGGCGGTAAGGGCATCCTCAGCGGCGGCACGCTGCTGTGGTTTATCGACTGGCGCGTAGGTCTCGTGGCGTGGCTGCTGTTCGCCCTCTTGTGGCTTACCACACGCTATGTGTCCCTTGGCTCCATAGCCGCTTCTGCCAGCGCACCCATTACCACCTTTTTCGTCTTTGACAGCGATCCCCTCTACACCATCTTATGCCTTATTTTGGCGCTGCTGGTCATCTGGTGTCACCGCGGCAACATCGTCCGCCTTGTGAAGGGCACAGAGAGCAAATTCCAGTGGCATAAAGACCCTCCGAAAGAGAAAGGAGATAACGAATGAAACATAACAATGTACGGCAGGTCCTCTTCCCCATCCTCGCGGCGCTGATTTGGGGTACTGCCTTCGTGGCGCAGGACCTGTGCGCCGATGTGATCGACACCTTTTCCTTCAACGCCGCCCGCTCCTACATCGCCGTGGTGGTGCTGCTGGTCATTATCTTCATCTTCGACAAGCTGAAGAAGGACAAGGTGGAGCTGACCCCTGCCGAGAAGAAAAAAGCACGCCGCGACCTCCTTATTGGTGGTTTCTGCTGCGGTACGGCGCTGGCTGTGGCTTCCAACTTCCAGCAGGCGGGTATCGCCGCAGGTACGGAGGCAGGTAAGGCAGGCTTCCTCACCGCCCTCTACGTGGTGCTGGTGCCCCTGTTCGGCCTGTTCTTCCGCCGCAAGGTCTCCCTCCCCGTTTGGATCGCCGTGGCACTGAGCGTGGCATCCCTGTATCTTTTGTGCATCAAGGGCGAGTTCACCCTCGCTATGGGCGATCTGCTGGTGCTGGTGTGCGCTGTGTGCTTCGCCATCCACATTCTGGTCATTGACCACTTTACCGCCAAGGTGGACGGCATCAAGCTCAGCTGCGTCCAGTTCTTCGTAGCGGCTGTGTGGGCCACCCTTGCTAAGCTGGTGTGCACCCTTCTCGGTCTTGGCGGCATCGGCGATACCTCCGTTGCCACCTCCATCTTTGCCGTCCCCGACTGGGCTGGCATTTGGGCCTGCATCCTCCCCATTCTCTATGTGGGCGTGTTCTCCTCCGGCGTTGCTTACACCCTGCAGATCTTGGCGCAGAAGGATTCTAACCCCACGGTTGTGACCATCCTTCTCAGCCTTGAGAGTGTGTTCGCCGTCATCGCAGGCGCTATCATTCTGCAGCAGCAGATGACAGGCCGCGAGTATCTCGGCTGCGTGCTGATGCTCGTCGCCGTCATCTTGGCGCAGATCCCCAACCCCTTTGAGAAAAAGGTAAAGGCGTAAACTATTACATAACAAAAACTCCCGTCCTCACACGGACGGGAGTTTTTCTGTTTTAAAAGAAGCTCACTTGGCTCGTCTCCGCCATGCCTGCGAATGCGCCGAGGTTTTTCAGCTGCTCAATGTGGGTCTTACTGAGCTTATTGCAGGTGGAGGAGAACTCCTCGATGGAGATGAACTCCTTTCCCTCACGCTGACGGACGGTGGCTTCCGCCGCCGTTTCACCCAAGCCGCGCACCGTCACAAAAGGCGGCAGGAGGCTATCTTCCCCTGTAATGAGGAAGTGGGTGGCGTCACTGCGGTAGATGTCGATGGTCTCGAAGGTGAAGCCGCGGAGATAGAACTCGTAGCACACTTCCAGCGTCACCAGCAGGTTCTGCTCCACATCGGTGGCGTCCTTATTATTCTCGATCTCGCGGATCTTCCGCTTTACTGCGTCGATTCCCGCGCAGCAATATTCAGCATCAAAAGCCTTGGCACGGATGGAGAAATAGGTGGCGTAAAAAGCCAAGGGACGATGCACCTTATACCACGCAATGCGGAAGGCCATCATGACGTAGGCCACGGCGTGAGCCTTGGGGAAGAGATAGCCGATCTTGGCGAGGGAGTCGATGTACCACTGGGGCACTTCATGCTCGTGCATGGCCTCCTCCCAGCCCTCTTCAAAGCCCTTCTTTTTTACCTTACCCTTACGGACGGCCTCCATGATCTTAAAGCTCATCTTGGGGTCAAGACCCATGGCGATGAGATAGAGCATAATGTCGTCGCGGCAGCCCACCGTCTCCAAAACGGTGGCAGTGCCATTCACGATGAGGTCGCGGGCGTTGCCCAGCCACACATCCGTACCGTGGGAGAAGCCGGAAAGACGCACCAAGGTGTTAAAGTTCTTGGGTTGGGTGTCCATCAGCATCTGACGGGTGAAGCGGGTATTGAACTCGGGGATGGCAACGGCGCCCGTGGGGCCTAAAATCTCGTCGTTTTCATAGCCCAGCACCTTGGAGGAGGTGAAGATGGACAGGGTATCGGGGTCATCCAAGGGGATCTTCTGAGGATCGACACCTGTAAGATCCTGCATGTACTTGATCATGGTGGGGTCATCGTGTCCCAGCATGTCCAGCTTTAGGAGGTTATCCTCCATGCAGTGATATTCAAAATGGGTGGTCACCGTCTCGCTGCCCACATCGTCTGCGGGGTGCTGCACGGCGGTGAAGTCCTCAATGTCCATATCCTCCGGCACCACCACGAGGCCGCCGGGATGCTGACCTGTGGTGCGGCGCACACCCTCACAGCCGTGGGCAAGGCGCAGGACTTCGGCGTTGGGGCGCTCCTCGCCCCGCTCTTCCAAGTACTTGCGGACGTAGCCGAAGGCGGTTTTCTCCTTCAGCGTGCCGATGGTACCTGCGCGGAACACCTGCGTCTCGCCAAACATCTCAATGGCGTGACGGTGGGCGCGGCCCTGATACTCGCCGGAGAAGTTGAGGTCGATATCGGGCACCTTACCGCCGCCGTAGCCGAGGAAGGTCTCAAAGGGGATGTCGAAGCCGTCTTTATTCATCTTTGCGCCGCACTTGGGGCAGTTCTTGTCGGGCATATCTGCGCCGCAGCCGTACTGGGGATCTTCGGAGAACTCCGTGTACTGACATTCGGGGCAGTAATAGTGGGGCGGCAGGGAGTTGACCTCCGTGATGCCGGACATGTAGGCCACCAGTGACGAGCCCACTGAGCCACGGGAGCCCACCAAGTAGCCGCTCTCCAAGCTGCGCTGCACCAACTTCTGGGCGGACATATACACCACATCGTACTTACCCAAGATGCTCTTCAGCTCTGCATCCAAGCGATCCACGATCAACTGGGGCGGGTTCTCGCCGTACATGCTGTGGCACTTGTCCCACACGCGGTCATAGAGCTCCTGCTCGGAGTTCTCCAAACGGGGCGGGAACAGCTCACCGGGAGGCAGCAGTTCGATCTCCTCCACCATATCGGCAATGCGGCGGGTATTTTCCACCACCACCTCATAGGCTTTTTCCTCGCCCAAGTAGGCAAACTCCTCTAACAGTTCATCGGTGGTCTTGAAGTAGATGGGCAGGCTTGCATCGGCATCGGAAAAGCGCTTGGAAGCCAGCAGGATATGGCGATACACCTCGTCCTCCGGCTCTTGGAAGTGGACATCGCCTGTGGCGCACACAGGCTTGCCCAACTCCTCGCCCAAGCGGACGATGGTGCGGTTGAACTCACGCAGCTCTTCCTCCGACTGCACCTCGCCGTTACGGAGCATAAAGGCGTTGTTGCACAGGGGTTGGATCTCCAAATAGTCGTAGAAGGAGGCAATGCGCTTCAACTCTGCCCAATCCTTATGATCTCTGATGGCACCGAACAGCTCGCCCGCCTCACAGGCAGAGCCGATAATGAGGCCCTCGCGATGCTTCACCAGCTCCGTCTTGGGGATGGTGGGCACACGGTGGAAATACTGCAAATTGGACATGGAGATCAGCTGATAGAGATTCTTCAAGCCCAACTTGTTCTTCGCCAAGAGGATAATATGCTTGGGGAAACGGTTGGAGCGGTTTCCCTTGGGGCGCAGTGTCAGCATCACATCGTTGATCTGCTGCAGACGGTCGATGTTATGCTCTTTGCGCATCTTCTCAAAGAGAGGGATCAGCATATAGCCCACCGTGGCGGCATCGTCGGATGCGCGGTGGTGGTTAAAGACAGGGAGATCGAGATGCTCCGCCACAATGTCCAGCTTATGCTTTTGCAGCTCCGGCAGCAGGTTTTGGCACAGGATCAGCGAGTCGATACAGGTGGGCTCAAAGGGCAGCCCCACCTTACGACAGCCTGCGCGGATAAAGCCCAAGTCGAAGGGTGCGTTGTGCGCCGCCAAGGGGCGGCCATCCACAAAGTCGAGGAAGGCTTTTAGTGCCTCCGCCAAACTGGGGGCATCGGCCAGCATGGCATCGGTGATGCCCGTAAGACCGATGATCTCGGGGGTCAAGCGGCGCTGGGGATTGACGAAGGTTTGGAAACGATCCACGATCTCGCCGTTACGCAACACCACCGCACCGATCTCCGTAATGGCCTCGGTGGTCACCTTTAAGCCTGTGGTTTCAATATCGAAGCAGACGATGTCCTCGTTGAAAGCGCAGTCGCCCTCGCCGTACACCGCCACGCGGTCATCCATGTTGTTGAGGAAATAGCCCTCCATACCGTAGAGGATCTTGATCTTGCCACCCGCTGTATGCCACGCATCGGGGAAAGCCTGCACAACCCCGTGGTCGGTAATGGCGATGGCGGGATGTCCCCAAGAAATGGCCTGCTTAATGACGCTCTTGGTATTGGTCAGGGCATCCATAGAAGACATTTGGGTATGGAGATGGAGCTCCACACGCTTTTTGGGGGCGGTATCTTTCCGCTCCTCACGCTTGCCACGCATGATGCTGAAGGGGCACAGCTGCATCTCCTTGCCGTCATGGCTCAGCTCCATCTTACCCTGCACGCGAATCCACATGCCCGCATCCAGCTTCTGAGACAAGGCCTTGGCCTCCGCCTCATTGAGGGAACGACGGAGGGCAACGCTGCTTTTAAGGTCGGTCATGCTGCCTGTCAGCATCCAAAGTCCGGGACGGCGGGTCTCGTAGATCTCCACTTGGAAAAGCTGTCCTTCTACCACCACACCGCCCATCTTGGGATTCAGTTCCTCCATGGGGGTCACTTTGCCTGTAAAGGCTTTTCCCATGACAATATCGCCGTTGCCGCTGTTCTTTGCGCTGTTGCCCGCGTGGATATTGAGCCGCAGCTGACGAAGGTCGTACTCGTCCATCAACAGTTGACGGATGGTGGCAACCAGCGCCTCCGGCAGAGGCTCACCGCAACGGACATCCACCTCCATGGCGCGATTCTTCGCGTCTAAAGAGCCGCCAAGCACCTCCGCATCGTGGAGGGCGAGGCCGATCTCACGGGGCGGCACAAAGCGCTCAAAAAAATCAAAAAATGGGATCTTATCACACATAGTTCGTAACTCTCAGTTCTTATCTCACAACTTCTCGATCTCTTCCATCAGTGCTTCCACCAGCTTGTCCTGAGGCACTTTTCGCAGCACTTCGCCGCGGCGGAACAGTAAGCCCTCCCCTGCGCCGCCGGCAATACCCACATCGGCATTGCGCGCCTCGCCGGGGCCGTTCACCACGCAGCCCATGACGGCTACGGTGATGGGCTTGGTGCAGTCGCGCAAACGCTCCTCCACCTCGCGGGCAATGGGCAGCATATCGTACTTGGTTCTGCCGCAGGTGGGGCAGGAAATAAGATTCACGCCCGTCTGACGGACACCGCTGGCAGAGAGAATCTTCTTAGCGGCGGCGATCTCCTCCACAGGATCGGCGGTCAAGCTGACACGGAGGGTATCACCAATGCCGAGGCACAGCAGGCCACCAATGCCCACAGCGGACTTGATGAGGCCCATCTCCGGCGTGCCCGCCTCGGTGACACCGAGGTGCAGCGGATAGTCCGTCCGCTCGGCAAGGAGGCGGTAAGCCGCCATGTTAGTGGGCACATGGGAGCATTTGACAGAGAGGCAAATATCATCGAAATTGCAGTCGTTCAGCAGCTTCACATGACCCATGGCGCTCTCCACCAGTGCTTCCGCCGTCACGCCGCCGTATTTTTGCAGCATTTCCTTTTCCAATGAGCCTCCGTTGACGCCTACGCGGATGGGGATGCCACGCTCGCGGCAGGCATCTGCCACAGCGCGGACGCGCTCGGGTGCGCCGATGTTGCCGGGGTTGATGCGGATCTTATCCACACCCTGTGCGGCGCACTCCAAGGCCAGCTTATAGTCAAAATGAATATCCGCCACCAAGGGGATATGGATGGCAGATTTGATCTTACCGATGGCTTGGGCAGCCTCCATAGTGGGTACTGCCACGCGGACGATCTCGCAGCCTGCTGCCTCTAAGGCATGGATCTGCGCCACCGTGGCGGCGACATCCTCCGTGGCGGTATTACACATGGACTGAATGGTGATCGGCGCACCACCGCCCAAGGCAACCTTACCAACCTGCAGACGTTTCGACATGGATACCCACTCCTTTCTCGGGAAAATCGCTTAGGTAAATAGTTTATACACATCGCTGACCGACACGATCAGCATCAAACCCAACAGCAGGACAAGACCTGCAAAATGGATATAGTTCTCATACTTTGCGGGGATCTGGCGGCGGAACAAGGCCATAGCGATGGCGTTGAGGACAAGGAAGAAAATCTTACCGCCGTCCAGTGCGGGCAGAGGCAGGAGATTCATCACCGCCAAGTTCACGGCGATCAATCCCGCCAAATAGCCGATGCTGAAGATGGCGTCAGCAAAACTGGCTGCCGACTCGCCCACCTCCGTAATGGTGGTGACAATGCCCACAGGGCCACTGAGATCCTGCAAGCCCGCCTCGCCGGTAACGAGCATCTTCAAGCTCAAGCGCACCAAGCGGACGAAATCCATGGTGTTATTCCACGAATAGCTGATGCGGTCACCGAAATCCGCCGCCTCAGCGCCGAAGAAGAGGCCATAGCCACGGTAGGCGTTGCCCTCTTGGTCGGTGTATTCCCGCAGTTCCATGGGGAAGTCGTTCAAATGCACCTTCTCTCCATTGCGGCGCACCACCAAGTCAAAAGTACCGTCGGTATTGAAGCTGAAGAGCAGGCTCACATCGCTGTAGACATAGACACGCTCACCGTCAATAGACAGCAGCGTATCCCCCACCTGCAAGCCCTCGGCACTCTCCAAGGGGCAGCCCTCGGCAAAGCCGGTGATGGTGGGGGTATAAAAGCCCTGTGCGCCGCTGTAGAGCAGCACCATGATAATAAGGCCGGTAATGAAATTCATCACCGCACCGGCGGCGAAGATATAGAGCTTCGCCCAAAAGCCTTGGTTATTCAAGGCGCGGGGATCATCGGAGTCCTCCTCTTCCCCTTCCATGGCGCAATAGCCACCGCAGGGGATGGCACGGAGGGTATAGAGGGTCTCCCCCTTCTCCTTCTGCCACAGCTTCGGGCCCATACCGATGGAAAACTCGTTGACCGTCACGCCGCAGCTTTTGGCAGCTAAGAAATGACCCAGTTCATGGACAGCGATCAGCACACCAAAGATGACGACCGCCACCAAGATATAGAGAATCGTTGACATAGGCTACATAGTCCTTTTCTTTACAGTACCGCCTTGACGCATTCCCGCGCCGCACGGTCTGCTTCCAGTATATCCCCAAGGCTTGGCTGATATTTCACCTCAACCTTGTCAAGAGCGCGTTCCACCAAGCGATGGATGCCGTTAAAGCCCGTATCGCCCCGCAAAAATGCCCACACCGCCTCTTCATTGGCGGCGTTCATCACAGCGCAGGCAGTGCCGCCCACCGCCGCCACCTCGCGGGCGATCTGCAAGCAGCGGAACGCCTCCATATCAGGGGCGGAGAAAGTCAGCGCACCGCAGGTGAGCAGATCGAGAGGTTCATCGTGGCTCACGGCGCGGTGGGGGTAAGTGAGGGCATAGCGGATGGGCAGCTTCATATCGGGGGTGCCCAGCTGGGCGATCATGGCACCGTCACGATACTCCACCAAGGAGTGGACGATGCTCTGACGGTGGATCACCGCGTCAATGGACTCAATACCCACACGGTAGAGGCGCATGGCCTCAATGATCTCCAACCCCTTGTTCATCAAGGTGGCAGAGTCGATGGTGATCTTGGCGCCCATGTCCCAGTTGGGATGCTTGAGGGCATCTTGGGGGCGCATATGCTCCAACTCCTCGTAGCTCTTGCCGAAGAAGGGCCCGCCGGAGCAGGTGAGAATGAGACGCTTCACCTCTCCCCTGTCGCGGCAGCCCTGCAAGCTTTGGAAAAGAGCGGAGTGTTCGCTGTCCACGGGAATGATCTCCGCGCCGTACTTCTCCGCTGCCGCCATGACAAGCTCTCCGGCGCATACCAGCGTCTCCTTGTTGGCAAGGGCAATGCGCTTGCCCTTCTCGATGGCGGCGAGGGTGGGAGCAAGTCCTACGCTGCCCACCACGGCGGTCACCACCGTGTCGGCCTCGTCCATAGAGGCGGCTGCCAACAATCCCTCGGGGCCGGACAGCACTTCCACATCCAAATCAGCCACACGCTGCCGCAGCTCTTTCGCCGCCGCAGGGTCATAAAGCACCGCAAGGCGCGGCAAGAACTGCCGCACCTGCGCTTCTAATTTATCCACATTGTTGCGAGCCGTTAAGGCTGCCACACGCAGCCCCAACTCCCGGGCTACCTGCAGCGTCTGCTGCCCGATAGAGCCGGTAGCGCCCAGTAATGCCAGTGTTTTGGTCATGGAAAATTCCTCAATACATGGTCACGCTGCTGATAATGAGCCACACGATGGGTGCGGCGAAAATCACGCTGTCGAACCGATCCAGCACGCCGCCGTGACCGGGCAGGAGGCGACCGTAGTCCTTAATGCCGTACTCACGCTTGATGGCGGAGAAGCTCAGATCGCCCAGTTGACCCATAGCCGCGCCCACAAGACCCAGCAGCACGCACCAGCCGATGTTCAGCTGCACCTCGGTAACGAGGAAGAACACGATGCGGAAAATAATCATGCCCACCATGCCGCCTACAAGGCCGCCCACTGCACCCTCGCGGGTCTTTTTGGGGCTAACCTTCGGGGCCAGCTTATGCTTGCCAAACAGCATACCGGCAAAGAGGGCCAGCGTATCGGAGCAAAAGGCCGCCACCAACACGATCAGCAGCATACCGCCGCCGTAGGGCAGCATCCGCAGACGCATCAAGCAGCCCAGTGCTGCGGGGATGGCAATGCCCGCCACCAAAATAGTGGTAAGATCGAGGAAAGAGATGGCGCGGGGCTTCCCGTATTCCACCACCACACAGACGAACAGCAGCACAACAAAGGCCGCCAGCAGCCATTTTACCAGCGTGGCAAACTCGGCCTGTTCCTCAACACCGGAAAAGGCGGACAGCAAAATCACGCAAATACCCATAATTCCGGCGAGGCCAAACCAGCGATTTCCCTTCTCCTTGCCACACACGGCAGAAATCAGCTCATGAGCCGCAATGACGCACAGGGCGAACAAAAACGCACCTGTTGCCCATGCAGGCGCCCACAGCACCACAAACAGCAGCAGCGGAATGCCCACAACGGCTACCAAAATTCTCTGTAACATTACTTCTCCTCTTACTTCACGCCGCCAAAACGGCGATCACGCTGCTGGTAGGCGATAATGGCCTCCTCCAGCGTCTTTTCATCAAAATCGGGCCACAGGGTCGGGGTAAAAATAAACTCACTGTAGGCGCACTGCCACAGCAGGAAGTTGCTGATGCGCTGCTCCCCGCCGGGACGAATCACCAGCTCAGGATCGGGCACATCGGCAGAATAGAGGAACTTCCCGAAGTTCTCCTCCGTCCACTCCACGCCTGCTTCGGCACAGGCTTTCGCCGCGCAGACGATCTCATCGCGACCACCATAGTTGAGGCAGAGGTTGGCCTGCACGCCCTCGATGGTGTCGGAGAGGGCATTGGCCTTTTCTGCCAGAGCGCGCAGCTCCGGATCAAGGACGGAGAGATCGCCGAAAAACTTCACACGGATGTGCTCTTTCTCCATAGAGGGCAGCGCCTCACG
>JAZQMH010000143.1:0-5505 GCA_045543255.1 Vescimonas sp. | reverse complement strand
GATAAAGATCTTTGTCCAGCCGGCGGCAGGCTTCATGTGTCCGTCCTCCCCTGCCCACGATTCCACGGTACGGCAAGAGGTAGTGCCCACGCAGATGACACGACCGCCATTGGCCTTGGTACGGTTGATAAGTTCAGCTGTCTCGGGCGGAATCACGCAGTACTCGCTGTGCATATCGTGGTCGAGGATATTTTCCTCCTTCACAGGACGGAACGTACCCAAACCAACATGGAGAGTAACATAGCCGAGATTCACGCCCATGGCCTGCACCTTCTCCAGCAGTTCCGGCGTAAAGTGGAGTCCGGCCGTAGGGGCAGCGGCACTGCCTACCACACGGGAATACACCGTCTGATACCGCTCACGATCCTGCAGCTCTGCCTTGATGTAGGGCGGCAGGGGCATCTTGCCCAGCTTGTCCAGCACCTCGAGGAAAATGCCCTCATAATCAAAGCGGACAAGGCGATTACCATCGGGCAGCTCGTCCACGATCTCACCTGTCAGCACACCATCACCGAAGGAAACACGCGCCCCCTTTTTGAGGCGCTTGCCGGGGCGTACAAGGCATTCCCACACCTTCTCACCACGGTCAATCAGCAGCAGCACCTCACAAGCGCCGCCGCCAGGCAAACGCTGCCCCAGCAAACGGGCAGGTAGCACGCGGGAGTCGTTGAGAATGAGGCAATCCCCTTCGCGCAGATACTCCGTCAGATCATAAAAATGCCGATGGGATAACGCCCCCTCTTCCTTGGGAAGCACGAGCAAGCGCGAGGCATCACGCTGCTCGATGGGTGTCTGGGCGATCAGCTCCTGCGGCAAATCAAAATAAAAATCCTGTGTCTTCATACATCTACTCATTTCTATCTAAAAATCCTTGTATTCAGCCTATTATCATAGCATAAGCCCGCCATTTATTCAACTGTTTTATGATTTGAAAACCGTACATGGTTTTCGTTTTACAATAGACGTGTTAAGTTCAGAAAAAGAATGTGTTTGGTGACTTCCTCCCTCTTGATTCCTCTGAGGAAATATGTTAGTCTCATTTTGTAAATTTTTCCTGAGAGGAGCTATAAAATGCACACAACCGCAAAGCTGATCCGCATCGTTATCATCACAGCAATCGTTGTTGCTGCAGGTATGCTGGTTCTGTGGAAGATTACAGAGAATAAGCCTCTTTTACCGGATCGCGCACCTGTCTACATTGAAGAAAACGCCGTTATGAACGATGACGCCGAGCCGAAGATAGATACCCCTCCCGGCGGAAGTGGCGCCAGTTTAAGTTATGCTAAGGAGGTTACCATTGATCTCGCGGCAGGCTTGGCTACCCTATATTTTGAAAACCCGGGGAAATCTCCCCATGACGCTGCTATATTTATCGTCGTACAGGATACGGTAATTTTGCAAAGCGGTCTTTTACCTCCCGGCAGTTTGCTGACTTCCCTTCCGATCCCGGAAAAAGGCATAGCAATGGAGCGCGGCAGTTATGATGCTAAGATCCTTGTGCAGTTCTATGACGCAGAGGGCGCACCTTTGGCAGTCAACGCGCAAATTGAGGGCGTACAAATCGAAGTGAAATGACGCTAATAAACATTCGAAAGTTTGAGAGGAATCAAAAAATGAAAAGAATGATTTCAATTTTTCTTACAGCAGCCCTGCTGATTTCTTTGCTGGGCACTACCGTCTTTGCAGGAAACGGCGATGAAATCGAGGTCACATTGTCTCTCCCTTCTATTGGAGAGAATATCTCTGCAGAGACTCTTGCACTCACCACATCTTTAGACGATGCCTCCTGTTTGGTTTGGAAAATCTATTCAGGCGTGTCTGTCGACGCTGTCACAGCTATCACTTCTTTGGAATCGTTCACTTCTTTCTACAGTAATGATGCCAATAAAGGGAAAGAAGCTACAGGTACATATGCGCAGGAAGAATATGTCGTTATATTTTCAATTACTTCAAGTAACATCACCCAAAACTCCACACTTTCTGTCGCCAATCTTACAAGCGGCAAACTCTTTATCAAGGAAGATGTCGACGAAAAGCGCATCTATGGTTATGTCGCCTTCACCCCTACCGATGCAACCGGATCAAATAATAACACCATCGATGCTACCACCAACATAACCGACGTAAACGGAAGCGATTCCCGCGATGTGTATGTCACATATCAAGAGGGTGCGTCATCTCCCACAATCTACAGCGTAGATATTGTCTGGGAATCCATGGAGTTCACCTATACCGCTGCCTCTGAGGGCACATGGAATCCCAGCACCCATACGTTTATAGACGTGGAAGGGGCCAGTTGGAGTTTTGAAAACAACAAAATTACCGTGACCAATCACTCCAATACCGAGGTAAAAGCAAAGTTTACCTACGCACCTGCCGCTAATTTCAGAGCGGTCAGCGGCGAATTCGTCGATGTCCATAAGGACGCTATCTCTAATGCAACGCTTACGCTGAATAGTGCAGTTGGCTCCACTCAAGATAAAGCCCCTTCTGGCTCCGCTTACCTTTCTTTGGCCGGCGAATTGTCTTCGAGCCTTGAAACCCAGACCGTTTGCGGTACCGTTACAGTCACCATCAACTAAATCATCGGAAATTCGCTTCGGCGACTTTCACAGAAATATGCCGTCAATTTTTGTAGTGTTTACCAAAAAGAAAATTGACGGCATTTTTTCGTCGCTTTACCCAAAATCGAATATTTACTTTGAGGAAAAAGTGTGGTTTAATAATAAAGTAGTTTGGGTCCTTATGAGGACAACACACGTATAATTGGAATGAATTTTTTAGGAGGAAAAAGGTTTATGGTACAGTTTGCAAGTAGAATGAACCTGCTGAAGGGCTCTGCTATCCGTGAGTTGCTGAAGCTGGCAGGCCGTCCCGAGGTCATGTCTTTCGCCGGCGGTATGCCCGCCCCCGAGCTGTTCCCTGTCGAGCAGGTTATGGAAGCCTCTATGGCTGTTTTGAAGGAAAGTGGCCGTGCTGCTCTGCAGTATTCTTCCACTGAGGGTTTCCCCCGTCTGCGTCAGCAGATCGCTGACCGTATGCTGGCTAAGAACAATATCAAGACCGATGCCGATCACATTCTTGTGACCTCCGGTTCTCAGCAGGGTCTGGATTTCTCCGCCCGCGTGTTCCTGAACCCCGGTGATGTGGTGCTGCTGGAGAGCCCCTCTTACCTGGGCGCCGTGAACGCATTTAAGGCTGCTGAGCCCACCTTTATCGAGGTTCCCACCGATGACGGCGGCATGATCATGGAAGAGCTGGAGAAGATTCTGGCTTCCACCGAAAATGTCAAGATGATCTATGTCATCCCCGATTTCCAAAATCCCACCGGTCGTACCTGGGATCTGGATCGTCGTCATAAGTTCATGGAGATCATCAACCGCTATGAGATCCCCGTCGTTGAGGATAACCCCTATGGTGAGCTGCGCTTCGAGGGCGAGTACATGCCCGCTCTGAAGAGCCTGGATACCAAGGGTCTGGTGGTCTATCTGGGCACCTTCTCCAAGATCCTGGCTCCCGGCTATCGTCTGGGTTGGGTCTGCGCTGATGACGAGATCCTGGCTAAGTACAACTTCATGGAGCAGGCCGCTTCCCTGCAGGCTTCCACCATCGGTCAGATGGAGACTGCCAAGTGGATCGACATGTTTGATCTGGATGCCCATGTCAATACCATCCGCGAGGTCTACAAGAAGCGTCGTGACGTGATGATGGATACCTTGAAGAACAACCTGCCCGAGGGCTGTGAGTGCACCTATCCCGTCGGTGGTCTGTTTACCTGGGTCGTCCTGCCCGAGTCCTTCAACAGCGAGGAGAAGATGAAGGAACTGCAGATGAAGTGCCTCGAGAAGAACGTTGCCTTCGTTGCCGGCGGCTCCTTCTTCCCCAACGGCGGCCACGAGAACACCCTGCGTCTGAACTATTCCTGCATGCCCGAAGATAAGATCGTGAAGGGCATCACCATCCTGTGCGAAACGATTAAGGAGAATATGTAACGAACTATGAAACGTGTCAAGGTACTCATCGGCAATTACGGAAGCGGTAAGAGCGAACTGGCTCTGAACTTCGCCATACAGGCAGCTGCCCGTGGCGATCGTACAGAGCTGATCGATCTGGATATGGTGAACACCTACTTTCGCCTCACAGAGCGCGGTAAGATGGTGGAGCAGAAAGAGATCCGTCTCGTCTCTCCCAACTTTGCCTGTTCCGGTATCGAGACTCTTTCCCTGCCTGCTGAAGTAGCTTCTGCTTTCGTGATGGATTGGGACACGGTTATCTTTGATGTGGGCGGTGACGACGTAGGCTCTACGGCGCTTGGTCGTTACCATACCGACTTCATGGAGTTGGAAGAAGGCGCGCTGGAAGTTCTCAATGTGGTGAACATTCGCCGTCCCCTCTCCAGCACCGTGGAGAAGATCCAGCGTCTGCAGGAAGGTATGCAGGCTCACTCCCGTCTGAAGATCACCGGCATGATCAACAACTCCAATTTGGCTACTATGACCGGCCCCGACGATTTGTGGGACGGTTATGAGGTGCTCAAAGAGGTGTCCAAGATCACCGGCATCCCCGTGGCATATACCACCGGCAAGCAGGAGTTCCTTGACGCTTTTATGGCTCGTAATCCCGATATGGAATATGTAGGAACACTCGTCCCCATCGACATGTATATGCATCGTGACTGGGACTCCTACATTGCCCACGGTTTGAACACCGTGGACCCCCGCAAGGAAATTTATTAAGGTTAGTTTACCCTCCGGGGAGCTAATATAGAAACAGCAAAAAAGGAAAACCAAAAAAGAGGAAAAGAGGTGTCAAATTTGGTTAGAGTAACCATCAATGAAGAACGGTGCAAAGGCTGCGCCCTCTGCGTAAGAGCTTGCCCCAAGAAGATCATTGAGCTGTCTAAGACCAAGATCAACGCTAAGGGCTATCGCCCCGCTGAGGTGACGAACATGGAGGCGTGCATTGGTTGCACGGCTTGCGCTCGTACTTGCCCCGATGTGGTCATCCACATTGAAAAAGACTAAGGAGGAAACAACATGGCTTTGACTCTTATGAAGGGTAGCGAAGCTATCGCGGAAGCCGCTATTCGCGCCGGCGCACGCTTTTTCTTCGGTTACCCCATCACTCCCCAGACGGAGATTCCTGAATACATGGCTGCTCGTATGCCCGAGATCGGCGGCTGCTTCCTGCAGGCCGAGAGCGAAGTCGCAGCTATCAACATGGTGTACGGCGCTGCCGGTACCGGTGCTCGTGTCGTTACCTCCTCTTCCAGCCCCGGCGTGTCCCTGAAGCAGGAAGGTATTTCCTACTGTGCAGGCGCCCAGGTCCCCTGCCTGATCATCAATGTCATGCGCGGTGGCCCCGGCCTCGGCAACATCCAGGCTTCTCAGGGCGACTATTTCCAGGCTGTCAAGGGCGGCGGTAACGGTGACTATCACCTGCTGACCTATGCTCCCGCTTCCGTTCAGGAGGCTATCGACATCATGATGTTCGCTTTCGATAAGG
>JAZQMH010000142.1:0-2603 GCA_045543255.1 Vescimonas sp. | reverse complement strand
GTCATGGAGGCCAACGCCAAGGAGGGTCAGAATACCGCCAAATTCCCCGCCGCTGTCCGGGAGCTGCTCAGCGAGAAGCTGGCAGTTTACGCGGAAAAGGGACAGGCCGGCCGGATGATCCGTGTGATGGTCCTGGGCATCCCTAATGTGGGCAAGTCTACCTTTATCAATAAGGTGGCAAAGCGCAAGACCGCCAAGGCTGAGGATCGTCCCGGCGTTACTCGCACCAAGCAGTGGGTGCCGGTGGATAATACGCTGGAACTGTTGGATACCCCCGGTATTCTGTGGCCTAAGTTTGACGACACCTCCGTTGGTCTCCACTTGGCCTTTACCGGTGCCATTAAGGACGATGTGATGGATTTGGAGGAGCTGGCCTCTCTGCTGATGGAGTATCTGGGCAAGCACTACGCCGAGGCCATCACCACTCGCTATAAGATCGAGATTGAGGAAGAGGACAGCGGCTACGATCTGCTGACTAAGGCGGGCCGCAAGCGCGGTTTTCTCATGCGTGGCGGCGAGGTGGACACCGAGCGTATGTCCCGCATTCTGCTGGATGAGTACCGCGAGGCCAAGCTGGGCAATTTCACTCTGGAGACGGTAGAGGATTTGAAAGCATGAGCCTAATGTGGACTTACGAGAAAGAAGCATGGGATGCAGGCTACGAGGTGGTTTGCGGCGTAGATGAAGCAGGCGCAGGCCCCTTGATGGGCCCTGTGTATGCCGCTGCTGTGATTCTGCCCCGAGAGTGTGAGATCGAGGGCTTGAACGACTCCAAGAAGCTGACGGAGAAGAAGCGGGAGGAACTGTTCGATATCATCATCCGTACTGCCGTTGCCTATGGCATTGCCCGTATTGAGGCCGCTGAGATTGATGAAACAGACATTTTAAGCGCCCGGATGAAGGCCATGCATTTGGCTATGGAAGCACTTAATATGCCTTTTGACATGGCGCTGATCGACGGTAATCGCGACAAGGGAAAATCCTTTACGATTACGGAGCCTCACTGCCTTTTGGTGAAGGGTGACAGTAAGAGCGCCTCGATTGCCGCTGCCTCTATTTTGGCGAAGGTAAGCCGTGACCGCTATGTGACGGAAGTGCTGGACAAGCGTTATCCTGAGTACCAATTCGCTAAGCACAAGGGCTATGGAACGGCGCTGCACAAGGAGCTGTACCTCCAATACGGCCCCTGCGAGGAACACCGCAAGACTTTCTTGAAGAACTGGGAGGCGGAACGATGAGCAGGCAGGAGGGCTTGCAGGGCGAGGCACTGGTAGCCGATTACCTGCGAAATCACGGTTTCAAATTGGTGGCTCACGGTTATTTCTGCCGCTTCGGTGAGATTGATTTGATTGCATGGGAGGGCAACACCCTCTGTTTTATCGAGGTCAAGACCCGCACCAATGTGGAGATGGGCTTGCCACGCGAGTATGTAACCTATTCCAAGCAGAAAAAGCTGCGAAAGACGGCGCTTTTCTACCTTGCCGAGAAGAAACTGGATTGCATTTGCCGCTTTGATGTGGCGGAAGTCTACGCCGAGCAGGGCTTTGACAAGGCCCGTATCGTCTACTTGCGAGACGCGTTCCAATAAGGAGAATCATCATGATCCCATATTTTGATGCCCACTGTGACACCCTCTACCGTTGTTTGGAGACGGGGGAGACCTCACCGCTGGACTATGGCCGGAGCAGGGAGGAGCAGGTGGCATATTTTGCCCGTTGCGAGGGCCTGCGGCACAACGGCGGCCATGTGGATTTGCAGCGCGGCACTGAATTTTCACGCTATGGACAGGTCTTTGCCCTGTTCCACGATGCCGCAGAAGCACCCGCCGACGGCATGTGGGCCCAGTGTAACCGCCTGCATGAGTTCTTTCTCCGTGAGATGGCGGTAAATCGCGATCTGGTTACCCATTGTCGAAACGGCGAGGACATCGACGCCGCTATTGCATCGGGAAAGTGTGCCGCGCTCCTTAGTATCGAGGGTGCTGACCTCATTGAGTGCGATGCTGCCAGGATCGGGACGGTGGCAAACTGGGGTGTTCGTTTGATGAATCCCGTGTGGAATCGCGCCAATGTCCTTAGCGGCACCAATTTGGAGGAGCCTGAGCGGGGATTGAGTGACTACGGTTACGAATTTATCCGTGAACTCTACCGTAACGGCATCTATCCCGATGTGTCCCATTTGTCCAATCGCGGGTTTTGGGATCTGGCAGAGATGGCAGAGGGCCCGATGGTGGCATCCCATTCCAACGCCCGCGCCCTGTGCCCGCATCGCCGCAATCTGACAGACGATCAGTTCTGTGCCATCCGCGACAGCGGCGGTGTGGTGGGTTTGAATGTCTACCTTGATTTCGTGGGCGAAAACACCATGGAGGCACTGGTAGGGCATGTAGAGCACTTTTTGAATCTCGGTGGCGAGAAAACGCTGTGTCTCGGCGGTGATTTGGACGGCTGCGAGGTCTTGGCTGCCGATATGCACGGAATACAGGACGTGCCGCGGATTTATGATGCTCTTGCGGCACGAGGATATGACGAAGCGCTACTGAACGACCTGTTTTGGAATAATCTGAGAAGATTGTTCTGAGAATTTTTTTGAAAGGGGGGCAC
>JAZQMH010000141.1:0-4112 GCA_045543255.1 Vescimonas sp. | reverse complement strand
AGTAGCCGCCTACGGGGCGCTCCCAAGAGGCGATGCCCAAGGGGGCGATCTCCGTGTCGAGGCCGTGGAGAACGGCTTCAAACTTGGGACGGAGAATCTCGGCGTGGCGCTTCATGAGGGCGAGGGTGGTTTCCTTGTCCTTGAGATAGCGGACGTGGCGGAGCTGATTGATTTTATCAAAGCCGATGGTCTGGATGGAGATAAGCTTATTGAAATAGGCGATGTTCTCCTCGCTGGCGGCCATGACACCCACGCCTGCGCCGGGGAAGGTGACCTTGGAGGTGGAGGCGAACTCGTAGCACATATGGTCGTTGCCGAACTTCTCGCACAGGGAGATAATGTCGGGGAAGGGGACGAAGTCGGAGGCGAACTCGTGGATGCAGTAGGCGTTATCCCACATGAGCATGAAGTCGGGTGCGGCGGGCTTCATGGCGGCGATGCGCTCGATGACAGCGTCGGAGTAGGTGATGCCCTGAGGGTTGGAGTACTTGGGCACATTCCACATACCCTTGACGGTGGGGTCTTGGATCCACTCTTCCACCGCGTCCATGTCGGGGCCTTCTGCCGTCATGGGGATGGTGATGAGTTCCATGCCGAAGGTCTCGCTGACCTTAAAGTGACGGTCATAGCCGGGGGCGGGGCAGAGCCATTTCACCACAGGCTCTTCGCTCCACTTACGGACGCTGCGCTTGAGGCCGTGGGTATAGGCCTTGGAGATGGCGTCGTACATCAGCTGCAAGCTGGCGTTGCCGCCCACAAAGACCTGAGAGGGCTTGCAGCCCAAAATTTCGGCGAACAGCACCTTTGCCTCGGGGATGCCGCTCAATTCGCCGTAGTTACGGCTGTCGATGCCGGAGGAAACGTAGTCGGCGTTGGTGGGAAGGACGGAGAAAATGTCCATAACGATGTCCAGCTGCTCCGTGCCGGGCTTGCCGCGAGCCATATTGAGCTTGAGGCCGAGGTTCTTCAGCTCCTCAAAACGGGCTTTCTCAGCGGCGTAAGCGCCTTGACGCTCCGCGAGGGTCATTTCGGTGTACTTCATGGGGAAACCTCCTTTATTTTAATTAATAAGTAACAATTAACAATTAACAGGTGGGGTGCGGGGGTGATGGGATTTCCTTGGCTCCCCCTTTGGGGGAGCTGGGTGAGTGAAGCGAACCCTGAGGGGGCTGCTATTGGAAGAGTTTCGTCAGCAGCCCCTTCCGCCCCTGCGGGGCACCTCCCCCTTTGGGGGGGGCAAGGGGATGTGCTCCTCTTTTAGATTTGCCCCAGCACTTCGCCAATCGCGCCGTCGATGGTCAAACTTGCGCCCACATCGCGGGCGGTGGCGCCCTTGTTGATGACCACCACGTGCTTGCCGCGGAAATAGTGGATGAGCCCTGCGGCGGGGTAGACGGCGAGAGAAGTGCCGCCGATAATCAGCATATCGGCTTTCCGCAGGTGCATCACAGCGCGGTCAAGGACATCTTCGTCCAAGCCCTCTTCATACAGCACCACATCGGGCTTAATGACGCCGCCGCAGGTGCAGCGGGGCACGCCCGTGGATTCGGTGATGGCATCGAGACCGTAGAAGGTGCGGCAGCGGCGGCAGTAGTTGCGCCATACGCTGCCGTGGAGCTCCAAGACTTCCTGCGAGCCCGCCTTTTGGTGAAGCCCGTCAATATTCTGTGTGATGACGGCCTTGACCTTACCCGCTTTTTCCTGCTGGGCAAGCCACAGGTGGGCTTTGTTGGGCTGGGCATCGGGGGCAAGCATCTTGTCGCGGTAGAAGCGGTAGAACTCCTCGGTGTGGGCTTCATAGTAACTGTGGCTCAGCATAGTCTCGGGAGGCACGGGGTATTTTTGGTTATACAGGCCATCCACACTGCGGAAATCGGGAATACCCGACTCGGTGGACACGCCTGCGCCGCCAAAAAAGACGATGTAGTTGCTGTCGGCAACCATAGCGCGGAGTTGGGTGAGCTGTTGCTGTGTCATGGGATGCGCCTCCTTTTTGAGTAGGTTGTGGGGGTGATGGGATTTTCTTGGCTCCCCCTTTGGGGGAGCTGGGTGAGTAAAGCGAACCCTGAGGGGGCTGCTATTGGAAGTACTCTGTCAGCAGCCCCTTCCGTCTGCCCTTACGGGCAGCCACCTCCCCCAGTGGGGGAGGCAAGGGGAATCTTCCCCTTACACATACTTCCCCTCTACCTTCACTACGGCGAAGTAGTTGCCGCCGTCGAGGGTGCGGACGGCGGTGGCGATGCGGTGGCGCAGTTCCTCACGGTCAAGCTCCACCTCGAAGGGGACGACGGCATCGAAAATCAAATTGGTGTGGGTGGGGCCCGCCACCATGCGGAAATCGTGGATGGTCAAACGGGGGTCGATGCGCTGTACCAAGGCGCTGACCGCCATGCGCAGGCGCTGGGTGTCCGTGTCATTGTCGGCGATGGGGTCCATGTGGATGACCGCCTCACAGTGGAGGGCTTCACTTAGCTCCGTTTCAATATTATCAATCATGTCGTGGATTTCCATGACATTTCCTGCGGCAGACACCTCGGCGTGGAGGGAGATGATGCACCGCCCGGGGCCGTAGTCATGGACCACCAAGTCGTGGATGCCCAGTACCCCCTCGTGGGAGAGCACCAGTTCCTCAATTTTGTGGACAAATTCCTCCTCGGGTGCTTGACCCAGCAGGGGAGAGATGGTCTCCTTGGCGGCCTGCACGGCGGCGTAGAGGATGAAGAGAGCCACGAGGAGACCCACATAGCCGTCGAGAGGCAGGTCGGTGAAGAGGGTGGCCACCATGCTCAGCAAAACGGCGATGGTGGAGATGGTGTCGCAGAGGCTGTCGCGGGCGGTGGCCACCATAGCCGAGGAGTTGATTTTCTTACCCACGGCGCGGTTATAGTAGGCCATGTAGACCTTCACCAGCACCGACAGCACCAAAATGGCGGCGGCGACGGGGGAGAAGGTGACGGCCTCGGGGTGGAGGATTTTATCGAAGGAGGTGCGGAGCAGTTCCACGCCCATCATCAAAATCAAGCCCGCCACCACAAGACCCGACACGTACTCCATACGCCCGTGACCGAAGGGATGGTCGGGGTCGGGCTTCTTCCCCGCAAGGCGAAAGCCGAGAAGGGTCACCACGGAGGAGAGGGCGTCGGAGAGGTTATTGAAAGCGTCGGCGGTGATGGCAATAGAGCCGCTTAAAGAGCCTGCCAGCAGTTTGGCGGCGCAGAGGAGGAGATTGAGGGCAACCCCCACGAAGCCGCAGAGTGTGCCCCATGCTCTACGCACGGCGCTGTCGGTCAAATCGTCGGCGTTTTTTAGGAAAATTTTGGCAAGGAAGGACACCATTGCTTAGCCCTCCCGACCACGGATGGTCAGCGTCATGTGACAGCAGAGATTGTCGAGGTCTTCGTCGGTGGCGGCGCTGAGGCGGAGCTTGCCGCCGCAGTCAGCGCAGGTCAAATCCACCCCTGCGCGGCGCACCTTCATGCTGTAGCGGTGGGAGCCGCAGGTGCAGGAGATGCCGTCACGGGCGGCAATGTCCCGAAGCTCGGAGAGGAACTCGTACATGATGACATTGTCGGTAAAGCTCTCCCCCGTGTCCTCCTTATCCTTGGCGGCGGTGAGGGCCAACGTTTCCAAAGAGCGGCGGACTTCTGCTTCCTCGCCGCAGTAGCAGGTGAGGTTGCCCGTCTCGGGGCAGGCAAGACCCACGCCGCGGCCTGTCAGCAGAGCATCGGCAGAGAGTTCCGCTTGATGCTCCTTGCCGCAGAGGCCGCAGGGCACCCACAGGCGGAATTTGACGCCGTCCGTCTCCACACGCAGTTCGCTTTCGCCGCATTCGCACTGGATGCGGGCCGCGGCGGCCTGCAGGGAGAAGGTGGTGCGGCCTGCGATAACGCCCACGCCGCACTTGGGGCAGAGATAGCCGAAATACCGAGTAAGTCGGAGGCCAAGCGGTCTTAGGAAGACAACATCATTTTTCAACTCCTTGGCTCACAGAACGACATGGCTACGATCCGACTTCACTGGATGCGGGCCGCGGCGGCCTGCAGGGAGAAGGTGGTGCGGCCTGCGATAACGCCCACGCCGCACTTGGGGCAGAGATAGCCGAAATACCGAGT
>JAZQMH010000140.1:0-2249 GCA_045543255.1 Vescimonas sp. | reverse complement strand
CCAGGATCGCCTGCTGCTCGTCAGTTAAGTACATTGTCATTCCTCCTTACAGCTTCATTGCCACATCCCAGGCCTGCCAAATGACAGAGCGCAGGTTGCCCACCTTGCTGCAGTCACCGACCAGGTGAACATGCTTTGCCTTCTGGGCCACAGGAGCACTGCGGTAGCCGGTGGACAAGATCACGGTGTCCGCATCGATCTTGAAGGTGTTGCCTTCCTTATCCGTCACTGTGACGCCGTCCTCGTGGACCTGTGTCAGCTTGGTCTCCAGGTGCACCGGCACCTGATTGGTCTTAAAGAAGTCACGCAGGAAGCTGGTGTTTGCCAGGCACACGCCCTTGGTGACGATCAGATCGTCCATCATCTCCACGATGGTGGGCTTTTTGCCCTGCAGGTACAGCTCATAGGCGATCTCGCAGCCGGTGAGGCCGCCGCCGATGATGACCACCTTCTCGCCCACAGACTGCTTGCCCAGCAGGAAGTCCACGGCCTGAATGGCGGTCTCGGCACCCTTGACGGGGATCTTGTTGGCAGTAGCGCCCGTTGCCACGATGACCTCGTCAGCGCCGAGGGCATTGACATCGGTGACGGGGGTATTCAGCTTCACCTCGATGGGATACTTGGTCATCTCACGGCGATACCAAGCGATGAGGGCCTTATCCTTCTCCTTGAAAGAAGGAGCAGCCGCCGCGATGAACACGCCGCCCAACTCGCCGTTCTTTTCATACAGCGTCACCTTGTGACCGCGCTTGGCGCAGACAAGGGCAGCCTCCATGCCGCCGATGCCGCCGCCAACAACGGCGATGTTCTTCACCTTCTTGGCAGGGGCGATATAGTGCTTCTTAGACTGCATAGTCTCGGCGTTGATGGCGCAGCGGGCAAGACCCATGGTGTCCTTCAGATCCTGGGTATTATAGTGACCCTTGGAGGAGGAGAAGTTGAAGCAGCCGCTATGGCAGCAGATGCAGGGACGAATATCCTCCAAACGATCCTCCAGCAGCTTGGTGATCCACTCGGGATCGGCAAGGAACTGGCGGGCAACGCCCATGCCGTCGATCTTGCCCTCGGCAATGGCGGCAGCCGCCACATCGGGCTCCATACGACCTGCACAGACCACGGGAATGTCCACAAAGTTCTTAATGTGAGCAACATCGTCGAGGTTGCAGTTCTGAGGCATATACATAGGGGGATGTGCCCAGTACCAGGAGTCGTACGTGCCGTTATCGGCGTTGAGCATATCGTAGCCTGCATCCTGCAGATACTTGGCAGCGCGCTCAGACTCGGCCATATCGCGGCCCATTTCGGGGGCGGTGTCGCCGGGAACGAGACCCTTGGCAAAGCCCTTCAGCTTAGACTCCACGCTGTAGCGCAGGGACACGGGGAAATCATCACCGCAGGCCTCCTTAATGGCCTTGACCACCTCAGCGGCGAAACGATAGCGGTTTTCAAACCTGCCGCCATACTCGTCGGTGCGCTTATTGAAGAACTCGATGGCGAACTGATCCAGCAGATAGCCCTCGTGCACTGCATGGACTTCCACGCCGTCCACACCTGCGTCGCGACAGAGCTTTGCGGTCTTGGCAAAGGCCTCGATGATCTCGTGGATCTGATGCACCGTCATCTCGGGGCACTCAATATCGGGAGCCCAACGGGCAGGCTGAGCGCTGGGAGAGGCCAGCTCATGGGAGGTATCGAGGATGGGTTTCATAATAGCGCGGGTGAACTTATTCTTATGGAGGGGGCCAACCAGTTCGGTAATGGCCCAGCTGCGGCCCATACCTGCCGTCAGCTGCACAAAGAGCTTGGCACCCGTCTTATGGATCTCCTCCATAAAGATCTTCAGCTCCTCGAACATCTTGGGATTCTGCCACAGCCACTTGCCCCAGAAGGTATCACGCAGGGGCGCAATGCCGGGGATGATGAGACCCACGTTGTTTTGGGCACGCTTCAAAAAGAGATTTCCCGCCTCCTTATCGAAGTGGCAGCCACCCAGCTCGAACCAGCCGAACAGGGACGTGCCGCCCATGGGACACATGACAATGCGGTTTTTGATCTCCACATTGCCCACCTTCCAAGGGGTAAACAACGCCTCGTATTTCTTATCTACCGTGTTCATACGCAAATCTGTCCTTTCTTCTGAGGTTGTGAAACCAATAACAAATTAATTGTACTACATCCCCACCAAAATTGCAAGATATTATCACTTTAAAGCGCGAATTCCCTATATTTATGCAAAATAAAAGCAGCAG
>JAZQMH010000139.1:0-7960 GCA_045543255.1 Vescimonas sp. | reverse complement strand
GGGTCCGCCTCCCGTACCCTGCACCAAAAATACAGCCCCCACGGGCGGTGGGTTGGTGGGGTCTTTTTTTTTGGCGTTAGCAGTCGTGGAGTCGAACAGGGCGGCGGTCCGCAGACCGCTAAGGCAACATGCCGGTGGCATGTTGGTTAGCCCGCGGGAGACTCCCGTTCTGCCTCGGTTGGTGTTTTGGCGGTGACGCTTGGTTGAAATGTTCATAATTTGATGGTATGCTTGGGAAAAATAGAAATTTTTTGAGGGAAGAAAGCCTATGACCACCTATCAACCTACCAAACGCTTTGTGACCCTTGCCGTAGTGCTGGCGCTGGTGCTGAGTTTGCTGACCGTTGCCTATGCCGATTTTGGCCCTAAGCCCTCGGTGCGGGTGAATTTCGAGAACATGGGAGAGGAACTGTGTTACGGCACGCTTCTTTCAGAGCGGAAGTCCACAGGCCCTTCCAGTGCGTGGGACGGCGATCCCGACCACGCCCGCCACAACGGCGTGGAGGGCTACGGCTCCTACGGACTGGAGGAGGAGATCTGGCACGCCTTCGTAGAGTATGAGGACAAGGACGGGTACTACTTCCTGCAGGAGGGCTGGGTCGTCAGCGCGGAGAAGGAACTGGCATGGACGTATTATCCTCCCAACCCCTTCAAGATTTTGCTCTATTTCCCCGAGACGGGGGAGTTCATGACCAGCGGTATCTATGAGCGCTACGCCTTCGACAGCTACTTTACGGTGGATATGGCGGAGGTGGACGACAATGGATTACTGCTGGCGGAGAAATCCTACCGCTATGGCCCTGAGATTGCCTCGTTTTTCGCGCGATTCCTGCTGACCTTTGCTGTGGAGATGGGCATCGCCCTGCTCTTTGGTTTCCGCGAGAAAAAGCAGATCCTGTTGCTGCTGTGGGTCAATGGTGCAACACAGCTGATCCTCAATGTGCTGCTGAACATCATCAGCTATCGCTCGGGTATGCTGGCCTTCGTGCTGAGCTACATCCTCTTTGAGCTGATCGTGTTCGCTATTGAGGCGGTGGTGTACAGCGTTTGGCTGCGGCGCATCAGCGAAAAGCCCAAGAAGGTGTGGGTCTGCGTGGTGTATGCGCTGGTGGCCAATGCCGTGTCGTTCCTCGTGGGATATAATTTGGCGCTGGTGATCCCGTCGCTGTTCTGATTTGAAAACAAGGAAAAGCACTTGCCTGTGGGCAAGTGCTTTTTGCTTGTTTTAGGGATTCTCCGCCAGCGCCTCGAAGTCGAAGAGGGAGAAGCGGGCGAGGTTAATGAGGATGACGGACAGTTCCTGCTCCGTCACCTGCGGATCACCGAAGAGGAAGAGGGTGTATAGACCTATGAGACTGGAGGAGAAGATGGTGCAGGCGATCTCGGCACTGGGAGTATCTCCCTTTGCAGCGCGGAAGCTGTCACGGAAGGCCTCGGTGATGTTTTTCTTCCACTTGTAGGAGAAGCGGGGGTCGCCGTGTTTGCCCATTAAGGCGCGGAGGGTGTCACCATTCTCAGCGAGGCTGCGGGCGATGCTCTGGGTCGCATTCAGAAGGTCTTGTTTGCTGCTTTTTCTAAAATCACAGAAGCGAAGACTCTCGCTGACCTCGCGAAGCTGCGTCAGCACATCGTTCTCCACCGCTTCCAGCACTTGATATTTATCCTCGAAGTAGAGATAGAAGGTGGATTTGGCGATGCCACAGGCCTTGCAAAGGCCGTTGACGGTGATGCCGTCAATGCCGCCTTGGGCGTATAAGTCCATAAAAACGCTGCGGATGTGGCGCATAGTCTCCTGCTTGTTGAACTCGCGGCGATTCAGTGTCATGGCAAAACCTCCTTTACTCCCGGTAGTTTTATTATACTACTACCCGTCCGAGTTTGGCAAGAGGTGAAAAAGTCGAACTCTTTTGTAGGAAAAGTACAGCGAAAATACCTTTAGTAATTATAAGTTCTTAACAAATGGGGAGAAATAGGGTAAAGTACAACCATAAAGTTTCCAACTAAAGCAGTTAGCGCAAAAATCTCTCTCTCAAAGTAAGAAAACAGCGGCATCGAAGGGGTTACGATGCCGCTGTTTTCTTTTTCAGCAAAAAAGCACTTGCCGTGAGGCAAGTGCTTTTTGTTGTGTTTGGATTAGCCCCACAGGGAGGTCAGCATGGGGATGACCTGCTTTTTGCGGGACATGACGCCGGGAAGGAACACGGTGTTGTCCTTGGGCTCTACGGAGAAGGCGTGGCGAATGGTGTCGTCGTTACCTAAATAGAGAAGCTGCGTACCTTCCAGCAGCACATCCGTCAGCATCAGCATCACCAAGTCGTAGCCGTGGCGGCGCTGCATACGGGTCATGGCGGAGAGAAGCTCTTCCTTGCGCTCCAGCACACGGTCAGAGTCGATGCAGGTGATCTGGCTGACGCCAAGGCGATGCTCGGCGATGTGGAACTCCTTGAAGTCGCTGCGGATGAGATCCTCCACAGGCTTGTTGTCGGAGACGCCGGCAGAGAACAGCTCGTGCCCCAGCTCGTCCAGCGACACATGGGCAATGCGGGACATACGCTCGGCCATGGCAATATCGCGAGGGGTACAGGTGGGGGATTTGAACATGACCGTATCCGAGAGGATAGCGGCGGCCATCAAGCCCGCCATCTTGGGGGAGGGGACGACGCCGCACTCTTGGTACATGGTGGCGATGATGGTGTTGGTGCTGCCCACAGGCTCGTTGCGGAAGTGGATGGGCTGCAGCGTCTGAATATCGGCGAGACGATGGTGGTCGATGATGGTGAGGATCTCCGCCTGCTCAATGCCGGGGACGGTCTGAGAAAGCTCGTTGTGATCCACCAGTACCACTTGCTTGCGGCGGGGCTTGAGGAGGTGATAGCGGGACAGTGTGCCCACCACTTTTTCATTCTCGTCCAGCACGGGGTAGCAGCGGTAGCGGCTTTTCAGCACCACTTCGCGGACATCGTCAATGTAGTCGTCCAAATGGAAGGAGATGACCTCCCCTGTGGCGCAGGGACGGGAGATAGGGGTAGCTTGGTAGATGAGGCGATGGACACGGCTGGCATCGTAGGGGGTGGAGATGATGCAGGTGCTGCCTGCGTTCTCCAGCCACGATTCATCCACCTCGGTCTGGCAGAGGATGAGGCAGGCGACTTCCAGATCCAAGGCGCGGCGGATCATGTCCGGCTGGCTGCCGCACAGCACGATGCTGTCCTTCTCATGGAAGAGGAGATTTTCGCAGCTCTGGGGCAGAGCGACATGGACATGACCGGTGAGACTGTCCACCAAATGACCTGCCTCGCCTACAATGCGACCCTCAATAACGCTGAGGAGGTTGAACATGGGGATCTCCTCCACCCGGGGGTCGGTGATGGTGTTGAGGCTGAAGGTGGCAATGTCGCCGGCAGAGAGCATGCCATACAATGTACCGTCCTCATTGACCACGGGCAGGGCGGAAATGCGCTGATCCCGCATGTTGCGCCAAGCGCGATCCATGGTGACGGAGGGGCTGAGACAGGGAGGACGGTCAAAATCCAAGTCCTTCACCTGTGTGCGGACGTTATTCAGCGGCTGCGGCGGCTCAAAACCGAAGCGCGTGAGCATACGGTTGGTCTCGTCGCTGATGGTGCCCAAGTGGGCGGCGACATAGCGGTTTTTGCCCAGTGCGTTTTTCAGCGCGGCATAGGACATAGCTGCCACGATGGAGTCGGTATCGGGGTTGCGGTGACCGGTAACATAGATGGTGTTCATAGACAAAGCCTCCTTTTCCGGTGCTGCTGCGTTCATTGTGAGTACATTATAATCCTCTTGCCGCCACAGGTCAACAAAAGGAAAAATTTTTAACAAAGCCCTTGACAAATTCGGTATTATCATGTATCCTAACAACAGTTAGCTGGAGCTAACCAACAGAACGCGAAACGAAGAAGGTGCAATCATGAATCTGCGTCAGGCACAGGAGGGTGTGGAATACACCGTCCGTTCCATCGCCACAGGTGACAGCGAGCTGGAGTCGTTTTTGTTCTCTCTGGGCTGTTACAGCGGCGAGCCAATCACCGTGATCGCCCAGAAGAAGAGCGGCTGCGTCATCGCTGTGAAGGATGGACGCTACAGCATTGATAAGCAATTGGCCGAAGCCATTGAAATTTGAAAAAAGAGAAGCAGCGGATGTGCCGCTGATTTTCTTTCCCAAATGGTTAGCTATGGCTAACCAATAAAGACAGAAAAACAAGGAGCGAGAAAAGTTATGAAAATCGCATTGGCAGGCAATCCCAACAGCGGAAAGACCACCATGTATAACGCCCTGACCGGACGCAACGAGCGTGTGGGCAACTGGGCCGGCGTGACGGTAGAAAAGAAGGTCGCGCCTATTAAAAAGAGCTTTTACGGCGGCGCGGAGGAGCTGCTGGCAGTGGACCTGCCGGGCGCTTACTCCATGTCCCCCTTTACCTCTGAAGAGAGCATCCCCGCCTCTTTCGTGCAGGAGGCAAATCCTGATGCCATCATCAATATTGTGGACGCTACCAATTTGAGCCGCAGCCTGTTTTTTACCACGCAGCTGCTGGAGCTGGGCATCCCCGTGGTGGTGGCCCTCAATAAGAGCGATGTGAACGAAAAGCGTGAGACGGTCATCGATACTGCCGCACTGAGCGCAGCCCTTGGCTGCCCCGTAGTGGAGACGGTGTCTACCGATGCAGGCCATGCAGGTCTGCGGAAGGTGGTGGAAGCCGCTGCTGCCTGCCTGGGTAAGGAGCAGGTTGCGCCCTATCAGCAGGGTGCGCGTGACTTGACCGACAAGGCCGTCGTGGAGCAGGCCGATCGTGAGCGTTTTGCCTTCGTCAACGGTGTTGTCGGCAAGGTGGAGCAGCGCAAGGTCTTTAACTGTGACAAAAATTCTCAGGATAAAATCGACGATGTCCTCACCAACAAGTGGCTGGGTATTCCCATCTTTGCTGTGGTGATCTTCCTTGTGTTCCAGATCTCGCAGGCGTGGGTGGGCCCCTGGATCGCCGATACGCTGGTAGGCTGGCTGGAAGCAGGTCAGGAGGCACTCCGCGGTCTCGTCTCCGGTGCATCCGACATCGTGCAGGCACTGTTTGTTGACGGTATCGTGGGCGGTATCATCGCCGTGGTGGGCTTCCTGCCGCTGGTGATGGTCATGTACTTCCTCATGGCCCTCCTGGAGGATTGCGGCTACATGGCCCGCGTCAGCGTGGTGCTGGATCCCATCTTTAAGAAGGTGGGTCTCAGCGGTAAGTCCGTCATCCCCTTCGTCATCGGCACGGGCTGCGCCATCCCCGGCGTCATGGCCTGCCGCACCATCCGCAATGAGCGTGAGCGCCGCGCTACCGCCATGCTGACCCCCTTTATGCCCTGCGGCGCGAAGCTGCCTGTCATCGCCCTGTTTGCCGGCGCATTCTTCTCTGATGCCGGCTGGGTGGGTACGGTCATGTATTTCTGCGGTATCCTGCTGATCTTCCTGGGGGCGCTGCTTATTAACAAGATCACCGGCCATAAGGTACGCAAGTCCTACTTCATCATTGAGCTGCCCGAGTACAAGGCCCCCAGCCTCAAGCGTGCGTTCCTGTCCATGTGCTCCCGCGGTTGGGCCTTTATCGTGAAGGCCTTCACCATCATTCTGCTGTGCAACACCGTGGTGCAGGTCATGCAGACCTTCAACTGGAGCTTCCAGACGGTGGCAGAGGGCGCAGAGAACACCTCCATCCTCGCCTCTATCGCTACGCCTTTCGCTTACCTGCTGATCCCCATCGTGGGCTACCACGCATGGCAGCTGGCTGCCGCCGCCGTTACCGGCTTTATTGCCAAGGAGAACGTGGTGGGCACGCTGGCGGTGGGCTACCGTATCTCCAGCCTCTTCGATCTTGACGAGTTGGCCATGGTGGAAGGTGCAGGCGCAGAGGTGGCTATGGCTTTCGGCCTCACCAAGGTGGCAGCCCTTGCGTATCTGATGTTCAACCTGTTCACGCCTCCCTGCTTCGCCGCCATCGGCGCCATGAACTCCGAGATGAAGAGCCGCAAGTGGCTCTGGGGCGGCATCGGCCTGCAGCTGGGTATCGGCTATACCGTGGGCTTTGTGGTCTATCAGGTCGGCACGGTCATCACCACCGGCACTGTGGGTGCAGGCTTCCTGCCCGGCCTCGTAGCTGTCCTTGCCATGATCGCCATTGTGGCATGGCTCATTGTCCGTGCCGAGCGTAAGCTGAAGCTGGAGTTGAGCGTGGCATAAAAAAGGAGGTTTTCCTATGACCGATATCATTGTTATCGCCGTTGTTGTGGTCATTGCCTTTTTCGCTGTGCGCTACATTGTCCGCGCCAAGAAAAGTGGTAAGAAATGCATCGGCTGTCCCGACGGCAGTGCCTGCAGCGGGAGCTGCGCGGACTGCAACTGCGGACACGAAAAGAAGTAACTTGTTTTTTCACGGCGCGGTTCGCCAAACGCGCCGTTCCTCTCTCCATTTGAATTATCACCTTGTTTCTGCTGGAAAAGACCGCTTCGGGCAAGAAGCGGTCTTTTTCATTGCCTTTTTAGGCGGTTTTCATGGCAGATTTCTCTTTACATGGCGTATTTTTTCGGATATAATAAATCAGTTACTGAAGAAAAACGGGAAAAGGAGAAACGAAACCATGGCCGTTATTGAATATGATGAGTATAAACAGAAATTGTTAGCCCTTGAGCCCATGCTGGGCGAGCTGGAGAAGGCACTGGGCATCCCCAAGGCCCGCGAGGAGTACGAGACCCTGCAGAAGGAGACGGAGCAGGAGGGCTTTTGGAACAATCTCGAGCGCAGCCAGACGGTGAGCCGTCAGCTCAAGCGCTTGGAGAACAAGATCAAGAAGCACGACCGCCTTGTGTCCGACTGGGAGGACTGCCTGACCCTGTGCGAGATGGCACAGGAGGAGGACGATGCCTCCTTGCTGCCCGATGTGACCGAGGGCTATGAAATGCTGGAGAAGGAGATGAACGAGCGCCGCCTCGCCGCCCTTCTCAGCGGTGAGTACGACGCCAACAACGCCATTTTGACCTTCCATGCCGGTGCCGGCGGTACCGAGGCACAGGACTGGACCGAGATGCTCTACCGTATGTATACCCGCTGGGCCGGGCGCCACGGTTATACCTATCAGGTGCTGGACTACGAAGCCGGTGAAGAAGCCGGTATCAAGTCTGCCACCATCTCCATCGAGGGCGAGAATGCCTATGGCTACCTCAAGAGCGAGAACGGAGTCCATCGTCTCGTTCGTGTCAGCCCCTTTGACGCCAATGCCCGCCGCCAGACCAGCTTTGCCGCTCTGGAGGTCATGCCCGAGATGGATGACGACAGCGAGATCGAGATCCGTCCCGACGAGATCGAGATGCAGGCCTGCCGCTCCTCCGGTGCCGGCGGTCAGCACATCAACAAGACCTCCTCTGCCGTGCGTCTGACCCACCTGCCCACCGGCATCGTGGTGTTCTGCCAGACCGAGCGCAGCCAGTTCCAGAATCGTGACAACGCCATCAAGATGCTCAAGGCCAAGCTGGCCGAGCTGAAGCTGCAGCAGCAGGCCGAGAAGATCAGCGACATCAAGGGTGTCCAGATGAAGATCGAGTGGGGCAGCCAGATCCGCTCCTATGTCTTCATGCCCTACACTCTGGCCAAGGATACCCGTACCGGCTACGAAATGGGCAACATTCAGGCCGTGATGGACGGCGATATCGACGGCTTCATCAACGCCTACCTGTCCATGAAGGCCAATGGGGAGCTTAAATAAAACTGCAAAAAAATTGCCTATCCCTGAGGGGATAGGCAATTTTTTTAGCTTTCAGTGCCATCCTTCGCTTTTTTCTTCAAGCGGAAGAGTGGCTTGCCGTTTTTGCGGCGGCGGACGGTGCGGATCACCACCACGACGATCACGATGATGACCGCCAGCCAGAACCAGCTGTAGGCCAGCCACACGGCGAAGTTCTGTG